>DBIS01000316.1:11230-11374 GCA_002296975.1 Deltaproteobacteria bacterium UBA796
GCAGGGCCATTGAGATTATGATTCAGCAAATGGCCCAATAGTCGGCCGACTTTTTAACCCCTTTAGACGACGAGTTGTTACCGTGCAGATTGTCTGCCCTAAGTGCCAAGCAGAATACGAAGTAGACCCGCCACTGGCCCCTTT
>DBIS01000316.1:11680-12201 GCA_002296975.1 Deltaproteobacteria bacterium UBA796
GCCAAGCAAAATACGAAGTAGCCCCGCCACTGGCCCCTTTTGCCCGAGACCAGGACTTGGTGTTTCGGTGTTCTGGCTGTGCGACGTCCATCTCCTTGAGTCGGCCCAAAGCGCCGATTGATGCCCAGTCGGCTGTCGTTGCAGCCCAGCAGGAGCCAAGTTCGCCCAGCCCCGCCACGGTTGAGCGTGTTTCAAGCTTTAGGCTCAAGCAAGGTGACGAAAGCTATGAAGTCCGAGATGAGGCCATGCTTCAGCGGTGGATTGTCGAGCGCCGGATTTGGCCAGATGATTTAGTGTCGGTTGATGGTGGCCCGTTTGAACGGGTAGGCGATATCGATCAATTTAAGGTGTTTTTTGCGGTTGTAGCGAAAGCTGAGCGCGCGGATGTTTCCGCTGAGGAGGCGGTGAAGCCGGCCCCGGCCCTGAGTGTTGCCGTGAAGAAGGGGTTGTTCTCCCGACCGGCTTCGGTTGATATTCAGGTAGAGGGCGAAGGGGTGGTTGAGCCCGATCCCGATCCCGAT
>DBIS01000316.1:12513-12987 GCA_002296975.1 Deltaproteobacteria bacterium UBA796
CCCGATCCCGATCCCGATTCCGATCCCGATCCCGACCCCGATCCCGAGCCCGCCTCGGCAGTCGTTTTGGGTGAAGTTGTGCCGGACGAGTCGTTCGGTCGAGAGTTGGACGCAGGTTTTGGGATCATCGGCCCCGATGCACCCACCATGGATATGGACCTTGAGGAGGAAGACTTCTTTTCGGAAGACGAGATCCCAGATGATGAACCCCTGGAGTGGGAGCAGCGAAAGCGCGGTTCGATGGTGATGTGGTGGCTGATGTTCTTGGGTGCTTTGGGTGGGGTCGCCTTTTTTGGGTTGAATTATCTCAACACCCAAGATTTAGAAAAAGAACAGGCTGCGACTGAGCCTATCCAGGCGGCAGCCTCCGAAGACGGGGTCACGGCGGATGTTGCCCTGCCCATCGACGAAGCGCCAACCCAGGCGCAGAAAGCCGAGCCCGAGCCCGAGCCGGAGCCCGAGCCCGAGCCCGAG
>DBIS01000316.1:13307-20115 GCA_002296975.1 Deltaproteobacteria bacterium UBA796
CCCGAGCCCGAGCCCGAGCCCAGTCCACCACCCGCTCCTCCTCCCGTCGCCAAATCGGCCCCGTCATCGCCGCCGCCCTCATCCAAGTCCAACCCAGAACGGGAGATAGCCCGGGGTTGGGCTCAAATTGACCGTGAACAGTGGACCAAGGCCGGGACGCATTTTGACAAGGCCCTCTCCGTTGACCCTGGCAATTCAGATGGACGCTTTGGGCGCGCCTATGTGAACGAACATCTGGGGCGCGTCGACCAAGCGGTGGCACAGTACTGTCGCTTGGCCGCCACGGCTTCGGGTGAGGTCAAGCAAGAGGCTGCCGGCCGGCTAAACGCACTGAACAAGGACTGCCCGTGAGCAAGCCTCATATTCGAGTGGTCGCTGCCCGCATTGAGCAAGACGGTCGTTTTTTGATCACCCAGCGCAACCCGCACGCGGTGCTGCCTTTGCTTTGGGAGTTCCCAGGAGGTCGGGTCGAGTCCTCCGAACGGGATGAAGATGCACTTCGCCGTGAGTTGACCGAAAAACTGGGAATTTCGGTGAACATTGAAGGGCTATCCATCCATGTGTGCCATGAATATGAGCGCTACCATCTCGATATGTTGGTTTACCACGCCACAACCGAACAGTTGCCTCAGCCCAAAGGTGTTCATGATGTCCAATGGGTGCACCCATCCGATTTTGAAAACTACAGTTTCCCTGGGGCCGACCAACAGACCGTGGATACATTACTGGGGGAGTAGCCGGTATGCCCTCAACCGAGATAGGCTCGGGGCTGCCAAGGAGATGTCATGATTGTTTCGCTCGTCGCCGTCCTCGCCGTCAGTCCCGCTTTCGCCCAAGAGTGTGATGGTGTCGGGATCTTTTTCTCCAAAGCGGTCAAGGGTGGTGCTAGCGACGGCGTTCCAAAGGATATTACCAATGACGACGCCGGCACGCCGATGGGCATCGGGCAACATGTCTATCTATCAGCCGGGTTTGTGAACGATAATGGCGACTTCAGCACTGAGGCCGAATTTATCCCTGAAGGCTGCGCACTCGAGAATTGTGAATGGAAGATCAACAGCTGGACAGATAGCGAGGGCGGGATTTCGTCAGACTGTAATGCTCCAGGCTCACCTGACGCCGACGCATCGGGTTCAGAGGTCTGCTATTGGGCGCCATCTGACCTCGAAACATGTGTTTCATTCGATGTCGACATTCGACTCGATTGTTCAGAAGCGCAGGCCAACGACTGGGGCAAAACGGCCGGGCTAGTCTCTGTGCACGCCATCAACATCGATGGTGGGTTTTCATCCAATGACACCCCATGTTCTGTGTCCGGCGGTGGCTGTATCAGCCCGCAAAGCAACGGTGTCGCTTCGGGTTGGTTGCTCTTCCCCTTGTTGGGCCTTGGTGGGCTCGCCCGTCGTCGCCAAGACTAAAAGAGCCAGACTGCTGCGATTCCCCGGGTGCCGTGTTCGTCGGGGCTCAGGGGTGAGACTCCACTGAAGCTTATCTTTTTCGGGTCGGGCTTGGTGCTGGCGGGCTGACCATTTTTGTAGGTGTACCTGGTCGACCGGTGCTTGGAGACCCATTTTCCGACGAAGTAGCCCAATGGGGCACCCCAAATGACGTCCGACACATAATGTTGGTCATTGTAGACCAATGAAACGGCGACATAGCCGTTGATGGTCCAGCCGATCGCATAGCCAACCGGTGTGTCAACCTGGTCCATCAGCACCACAGACATAGACCACACACTCGCGGTATGGCCAGACGGTGTGCCCGCCGGATATAAGTAAATGCCCTTTGCGGGGCCGTAAATGATGCCCAGGCCATCGCCATCAGTGGGGCCTTCACGCCCAATGAGTAGCTTTTGAGCCAGGTGCAACGACACGGCAACGGTGACGGCTTCCATCGATAAGGAGGCGGCCTCAAGCACGCCGGGCTTATCGGCGACGTACCCATACAAGCCGAGTAATCCGATGGACCCAAGCCCATATGTACGGAAGGTGGGGGTGCGCATGACCGGCATGAAGGTGTCGCCGGCGGGGGTGCGTTTGCCTTGTACCCAGGCTTGCATGCGCACATCGGGAGACGGATCTGTGGGCGCCATCAGGGAAATGGTGACGGCCGCGGTCGAGCTGGCCATCAGCCAGGCCTCCCGATCCCAATGTCCAACCTCAAGTATGCTTCCAACGAAAGAGGCGCCGGAGCGCATAAAGATGTCTGCTTCACCAAAGCGCAGGTGGTCGCCTTTATAAAATGGCAGTTCGGGCGTGGTGGATGAAACCGCCTTGGGTTCCACATTTTCGTCGGCGGTCTGAGCGAGGGCATTGTGTGCAAAACACAGCCATCCGGTGACGAAGAGTGCGGCGAAGGCATGAGGTGAGCGCATAGAACCTGTGTTGCGAGTGGGAGAAACCCTCTAATCCGAAGAGATTGACGACAAGGTGAACTCTTTGGTGACAAGGGCTTCACCGTTGATGTCCACCAAGCTGAGGGCGATCAATGGGTCATCTTGAGACCAATCGATATTCATCATACCAAAATGCAGTTGTTTGACCGCCTTGCCCACACGGGTTTTATTCGATGATGCCCAGTCGTGGATTTGGGTGAGCCCGCTGGATGTGACATCATAAATCGGGTAGCCCGCGCCCTCTTTGACCCTGGAGATCTCTCCCCAATGGACGTCGCCGGATAAGAAAATGACCCCGTTGGCATGGGTGTCTTTGATGAGGGCAAGCATTCTCTCTTTTTCGGCAGGAAAATTGTTCCAAGATTCTAAGCCATTGTAGCTGTGACCGAATTGCACGGAGCTCACGATGATCCGCAGGTCTGCAGGCATCTCGAGCTTGTCCTTAAGCCAGGCCCATTGGGCTTGACCCAGGATGGTCTTGCTTGGGTCGGGGTTGGGTTTGTATTTTCTCCGAAAGATGGCCCCGGCCCGCCTGATCTCCTTGCGGGTCGTCGGGCTTGGCGTGTCGCGAAAATACCGGGTGTCGAGCAGGATGATCGATAGGCGCCTACCGTTGGCCTCGAATATGTGGTGTCCGTAAATGCCTGGATGATGCCTGCGCTCACTGTCTGCGGGGACACGCCAAAAGTCCAAAAACTGCCGTTCTGATTCTTGCTTAAAGCGGTTGTCCACACCATCATCGTTGCGCCCATAGTCGTGGTCATCCCACGTTGAGACAGTCGGGATCGCGGCCCGAAGGCGCTTGAATTTTGGCTTTGACGCGAACCATTTGTATTTGAGCTGCATCACGAATTTGATGCGGGTGTCGGCGTAGATATTGTCACCGAGGTAAATGAAGAGTTCGGGGTCGGTCGCCACGATGGTGTCTAAAATCGGCTGTCTCTTGATTTGCCGAGCACACGATCCAAAGGCGATGGTGCTCGGGAGATTGGTGATGTCCTCGATGGCGCGCACAACAGGCTCGGGCGCCTTGGCGGTGGCGCTGGAGAGGGCTGCGATAAACAGAAGGTTGCTGAGCATGGGTGTTGAGACTGTTTGGTGCTAAAGGACGCGATTGGCGTTCATCGGGATTTGCTCTCGGATGGATTTCACACGAGCGGCGGGCATGGGCGCGAGGCAGAACCCTTCACCATCGCCACACTCGGCGACGATGGTACCCCATGGGTCGATAATGACTGAGTGGCCATAGGAGCGCCGTAGACCTTTGTCATCGTGGGGGCCCCACTGGGCGGGTGCGATGACCCAAGCCTGGTTCTCGATGGCTCGGGCGCGCAACAGGACGTGCCAGTGGTCTTTTCCGGTCATCAGGGTGAAGGCCGACGGCACGGCGAGAAGGGTGGCACCACGGTCGCACATGGCACGGTACACCTCAGGAAATCGCAAGTCGAAGCATATGCTTAAGCCGATGCGTCCGACTTCGGTGTTTGCGACCACCACGGTATCGCCTCTCGCGGTTGTGTTGCTCTCCTTAAAACTCACCCCGCCGCTTGCTGCCATGTCCACATCAAAGAGGTGCATTTTCCGATAGTGGGCGATCAAGGCGCCATCGGGGCCAAATAGCAAAGCGGTGTTGTAGGCGCGTTTGTCGTCGCATCGCTCGGCCACCGACCCCACGAGTAGGGTGATATTTAAAGCGGCTGCGAGCTTGGCCAAACGGGTGTGGGTTGGCCCATCCCGGGCCTCTGCAAGATGTATTTTTTTGTCGTGTGGCCCCAGATATGTGGAGGCCTCGGGTGTGGCGATAAAGCGCGCACCGCATTTTGCGGCCTCGGTCACCAAGCGTTCTATGGTGGCGAGGTTACACTCCACATCAGAAGAGCCATTGATTTGCACAGCAGCGATGATGGGCATGAAGCTTCCTTGAGTACCTGAGTTTGTCTGGCATCCTATCGGAGGAGAAACCCCCAATGCGAATTGCACCTATTGTATTTGTACTTTTGACCCTCTCTTGTAGTTCAGAGAAGGGCCTCACCGTTTATAATTCGGCACCCAATGTGTCCATTGTTTCGCCCGGAGAAGGCTCGATTCATCACCTGGGTGACATGATTCATTTTTTGGCCCGTATTGGGGACAGCAAAGACGAAGTCGGTGAATTGTTGCGGGTATGGTCGAGTGATGTTCAAGGGCAATTCACGGATTTATCCGAAATCAGCGAAGGCGGAGATGTGTCTTGGGGCTCTGATGCCTTGGCGTTGGGTGAGCATTTGATCAGCTTGAAGGTGGTCGACACCGATGGAGCATCTGCCGAGGATTCCGTGAGCTTGACTGTGGGATTGCCGAGTGACACGGGTAGCCCCAGCGAAAATGTTGACGCCGACGGCGATGGCTTTTTAGAAAGTGAGGACTGCGACGACACCGACCCGTTGGTGTACCCAGGCGCCCCGGAGTTTCCATATGATGGCATTGACCAAGATTGTGATGGCTCAGACTTGACCGACCAAGATGGTGACGGGGTTGACGCGATCGTGGCAGGGGGAGAGGACTGTGTAGACACTGACCCGGCGATTTATCCGGGTGCAGAGGAAGTTTGCGATGATGAGGACAATGATTGCGATGGCACCGTCGATGAGCCCGACGCCTTGGGGTGTGAGACCTGGTGGCTGGATGCTGATGACGATGGGTATGGGTCTGAGGAGACGGCATGCTTGTGTGGACCCAGCGGCGATTTTACGGCGGATAACACCGACGATTGCGACGATGTGGACCCCGATGTCAACCCTGGGCACACCAACTTCGAGACCGCGGCGAGTGCCACGGGCGGTTGGGATTGGGACTGCAGTGGCGATACGGCGCAGCAATGGACGGACATCGGTAGCTGTGACGGGACGTGGTCGTGCACCCTGGTTGTGGGATGGTCCGTTTCGGTCCCGGAATGTGGTGTGCTGGCCTTGTGGGTAAACAACTGCACTGGAGGCACTTGCGAAGCCAGCGGGGACATGCGGACCCAAGCCTGTAAATGACGGTTTGGTTGCTGGTGTCCCTTGTTTTGTCGGGCTGCGATAAACCAAAGCCTGTCGATGTGTTCTTTATCTCTGTGGACACATTGCGGGTAGACCATGTGGGGGCGTACAACCCGCTTTCACCGGCGAAAACACCCCATATCGATGCTTTGGCGGCAGACGCCGTACGCTTTGATGACGCTTTTAGTCCCATCTCAGTGACCGGCCCAGCATTCGCGTCTGTGATGACCGCCAAGCGCCCTGGTGGTCACGGTATGATGGTGAATCTGTTTAGGAATGGAACACCCCTCGCACCGTCCCACCGGACGGTCGCCGAGTCATTTTTGGAGGCCGGATATCGAACGGCGGCCTTTGTCTCGGCCTTTACCTTGCGTCCAGCGCTTGGGCTAGACCGGGGGTTTTCGGTCTACAATTCAGCAGGAAACCGAAACCGTGAAGGAAGGCTCACCGCCGAAATTTTTGGGAGTTGGTTATCGGTGACGGAGGGGCCAGTCTTTGTTTGGACACACTCGTTTGACCCCCACGGTCCCTTTAAAAGGCATCTTGAACCAGGAGATGTTCACGGGGGTTTAGAGAGAGAGGCGGCATTCCTCGCCCATATTCCCGACTATCAGCAGATAGAAGATATTACCGATCCTTCTCTGTATGAGGCCCTGTACGCCCGCGGGGTTGAGGTGGCGGATCAGTCGGTTGGTCAGGTTGTGGCCGCCATCAAGGCGACGGGTCGGTATGACGACGCCTTGATCGTGTTCTTCGCAGACCACGGTGAGGGCTTTCGAGAGCGTGACCTTTGGTATGACCATGGAGCGTACCCCCACGTAGAACAAACCGGTGTGCCGTTGCTTGTGAAGTACCCACGGGGTCGCGGTGCAGGGGAGACCGACAGCCGGCTGGTGAGCTTGATGGACATCGCGCCCACAGCTTTGGCCACAGCCTCATTACCAGGCTTGGTGGGTGTGGGCGGGGTGTCTTTAAAGGGTGAGGACGCGCTTCACAGCAGTTTGGGTGCTGAAAGCAGTCACTGCAAGCGCATTTCCGTTTTGAAGTGTGCTCCCCATGGTGGCGGAGGAAAGCTCGTGGCTGTGCGCACCTCCACGGTGAGTTTGGTGTCTGAGCCACAGGGCCAGGGGCTTGTGAAAAATCAGTACGACCGACGGGCCGACCCAAAAGAATGGATGGCTGTGCCGGTGACATACGTTGGTGTGGCACTGGATGAGCTCAACGCGATGGTCGCTCAAAGGCGCGATCGCGTTTCCCCGCCGTTACCAGGTTTAGCTGAAAAGGGCCCTGATGTAGAAAACTTGAGGGATTTAGGCTATTTGGAGTAAGCCTTGGGCCTTGATGCGTGGTGTTTCACCCCCAAGGTGGGTCACCATCACCCCAAGGTGGGTCG
>DBIS01000313.1:0-465 GCA_002296975.1 Deltaproteobacteria bacterium UBA796
ATGCTGAGGCTCAAAATCGGCTGGGCATCTTGTTTATGGATCAGCAACGAACAGATGACGCCATTCGCCGGTTTCGCCTGGCTGCGCGACATGCGAGCAGAAATGCTGAAGTTCACAATAATTATGGCTTTGCTCTGATGGCGGCCGGCCGGCACGAAGAAGCGGTCACCGTCCTGCGAAAAGCCCTGATGTTAAACGGCGCTCAGGGCCGCACTCGAAACAACCTAGGCTTTGCCTTGGCGGTGACCGGACAAGACAAAGCGGCATGGCGGGTATTGCGTTCTTCGACCAGCGAAGAAAATGCGCGCTATAATTTGGCCCTGGCCCAAGAGCTTCGGGGGGATTCCGATGCGGCGATTGCGTCCTATAAACAAGCACTGAAGGTCGATCCCGACTTTGAGGCCGCCACCTTCGCCATCGCCCGACTTACCGACACTCCCGAGCCCGAAACCGAAACCGAAACCG
>DBIS01000313.1:822-8192 GCA_002296975.1 Deltaproteobacteria bacterium UBA796
ACCGAAACCGAAACCGAAACCACCGACATCAAGTCTCCATCAGAGGAAAATTGAAATGCTCCGTTTGCTCCCCTTAATTATGCTCATTGGCTGCGGCTCTCCTACCCACCTCCAATACGACCACGGTCGGGCATCCGCTCAAGCCTTCGGCACCCAAGGTGACCGCAGCCGTCCAGAGGTCGCCGATGCGGCCCATCCACTTCAAGGCACCGAAGCGCTGGCCATTAGAGACCGCGCCATCGAACAGACTTCAGATGCGGAGTCTGGAAAAGCTGAATTCGTCAAGGATACGTCCGTCGATTGATCCCATCACAAACATGGCCTGACCGGCCCAACCAAAGCCCGACACTTCTCACCGACCTTTAGGAAATACCCCATGCTCATTTGGATTTTCACACTCGCGGCCGCCGCTGGAACCGTTCAAGGGGGCATTCAAGTGGCCGCCTTTGGCTCTGCCTTCGACTTTGTGGCCGAACAAGTCACCGGACAGGTGTTCAATATCGACCGCGAACTTGTGAGCCAAACCGATGTGGGATGCTACGACGAGATCGGTATTCGAAACCTCAACATCTCGGTGCCGCTTGACGACCTCGAGTTTAAGCTCAAAGAGAACAGCTTGGTCATCGAGGCACATTTTGGGCGGGTTTCTGGTGAGGACATGGAGCTGTATGCGCTCGACGAAGACTTTGTAGACCTGTGCCCATCCTTCGAAAGCCTCGCCTTATACAGCTTTGAGCTCACCGATGCTCGATTCTCCGTGGAGTTGTCTCCTCAGGTGGTCGGCGACCGGTTTGAGTTGAGTGTATTCGGCACCCCGTCCATTTCCGGCAACCTTGACACGGACCTCGAGTGGGTACCCGACGATTTGATTTTGAGCTTAGTCGAGGACCTCATCTTTGAGGCCATCGGCGACGCCATCTCCAGCGAGGTGCCCGCATTGGCGAGTGCCATGGTCAACACATCGCTCTTTTCCGGAGAGGTCGGAGATATGCAACTGGATGTAGATCTGACCGACCTCGACACCAGCGCTTCAGCCCTCGCCATCGCCATGGACGTCGACGCTCGATGGCTTGGAGACGGATGTACAATCTCCGGGATTGCGACCGAGCCTGAAGGCCGCAACCCCCGCGTGAATTTTGCCGGTAGTGATGGCAACGACTTGGCGGTCGGCATCACCGAGTATCAATTCAACCGGCTCTTTCACGGCGCTTGGGCCGATGGCTTGTTGTGCTTTGAGGATGGCCCGTTGGCTGAGCTCGCCGAGGAGATCGAGACATTGATCGGCACCCAAATCGAAAGGACAGACGTGGCACTCAGCTTTAGCCAAGCCCCCGCCATCTCGATACACCCAGACGGTATTGACCTGGACCTATCCGGGATGCACTTTTCGGTATCGGGCATGGTGGACGACTCAGAGACCCTCCTGATCGGGATGCAAGCCGATTTGAACTTGGGCGCGGAGCTTCGCATCGACCATGGGTTGTCAGCCTTCACCTTGAGCCTGATCACCGCCGAACTCAGCATCAACACCTTTGAGGCCGAGGCATTGGTTGACGACACCCCCGAGGCCAAGGAACGCCTCACCGCCCTGCTCGAAGGTTGGGCCATGGACACCTTGGCTACACGCCTGGCCAACGTCCCTTTATACGGCAACCTCTTTCATCTTGCCGGCATCTACCTCCGAGTGAATAGCATCAAACATGAGGGTGGGGCCGTTGTGATAAAGGTTAAACTTTATGACGAAAATGACCCAGAGGTCGACGCCACACCGCCCGAAACCCTGGCGCGAATTCTCGGCTCAGATGACGACACCCTCAGCTTTGAGATGAGCGCTGAGGACGATAACAATGGGCCTTTTGTCTATTCCTACCGCCTCGGCACCGAAAACTGGTCCACTTGGTCGACAGAGAATGTGGCGACGATTCCCTTACCGCCTCCAGGCGAGCACAATCTGGCGGTTCAGGCCAGGGATGGCTGGCTGAATATCGACCCATCCCCAGCGATGCTCTACTTTGAGGTCCCCGCCCCCACCGAAGACTTCGGCGGCTGCCAATGCGCTTCATCCTCGAACATCAAGGCGGCCTTTGGTTCGGGCTTGGTGGTCTTGTTGATGGGCTTGGCGAGACGGCGGGAGTAGGCTGATTGGTGAACACACCCACCGCCAATTTTGAAACCGCCAAGGTCTTGCGACGCGGAATAATCTCAGGACTGATTGGCTTGGGCGTGATTATTCTGGCGGCCGCTACCGTTGGGCGGTCCACAATCGATGTCGCCGCCATGATGGCCATTGCTGAGCGCACCCGTCTGGGCATTATGTTTCTCAGCTTGGTGGTGATGAGCCTGGCTTTTTGGCTTTTGGGGCTGCGTTGGCGAAGCTTGCTGGTCGGCCCCAACCGCCCACCGGGTACAGGCTTGGCGGCTATTTTATGCGCTGGACTGCTGCTCAACAGTGCCCTTCCTGGGCCTGTTGGAGAGTTCGGCGCCGCGTGGTTTGCCCACAAGCGATACCGGATCACCCTCGGTGAGTCCCTCGCCGCGGGAATGGGCGCACGCATTATCGGTCTTATCGTGGCGGCGCTGGCAGCAGCCATCAGCTTTGTGGTGTGGGCCCCACCGATACCTGAAGCCTTCCAAACAGCGATTTCAGCCACGGCCGCAGGGGTAGGGCTGATGGGTGTCGGGCTTATTGTGGTGGTGGCCAAACCCTCCATCATCGTGTGGTGTTCGGTTAAGAGTGTTGCCCGATTTGAACGGACCCGGCGCGCCCACGAAATTGTGGTCGAGGCGGCGACCAGCATGGAGCGGCTCCGCGCCCAGGGACCAGGCCCCATCGCTGCTTGTGTGGGCTGGTCTGTTGTGGCCCACAGCACCGTGGTGGGAGGAATCATGCTGGCGGCATGGAGTTTGGGTGCGAGCCCCTCGGTATCTGGCCTATTGTTCACCTATGCGACCACCACAGCGGCCGTCGTGATCATGTTTGTTCTTCCAGGTTCTGCTGTGGGTTGGGATGCCATCTTTTTGACCCTGTTGACAACCACCGCCGGGCTGTCCATGCCTGACGCTTTGGCGGTGGCCGTCGTGGTGAGGATCCAGCAATTGTGCATCATGTGCGCTGGCGGCGTTGCGATGGCTTGGCTGACCCGAACCGAGACTTGGCCTACCCACAAGGAGAAAAGCGACAATGCACCCCACACAGATGGTGGCGCTGGTATTGTAAAGCCTCAATGATGCTCACACGCCAAAGCCGCCGAGGCAGCTACGCCATCATGGTGGCACTGCTTTTGATCGTGATGCTCGGGTTTGCTGCCCTCGCCATCGATTTATCGTATCTGCGCCTGGCTCGGCTCCAGGCCCAAAACGCCGCCGATGCCGGTGCCCATGCCGCTTTGACCGAACTCAGGATGAGCCGGGACCAAGATGCGGCGCGGTCTCGTGCAGCGCAAATCGTAAACCTCAACCACATCGCCGGCGACCTGGCGGTTCTCGACCCCGGCACCGATGTCGTCTTTGGCGGGTGGGACTTCCCCTCCCACAGCTTCGACCCCGAAGCGGATTTTGTGAACGCGGTCGAGGTGACGGTCCGACGAGAGAGCGACTCTCCAGGCGGCGCTATCCCGCTCATGCTCGCACAAATTTTTGGGGCAACGGAGGCCGATGCTCGCTCGAACGGCAGTTCAGTCGGTGCACTCCGTTCCAGGGAAATCTTCATTGTTCAGGACGTCACCGGCTCCTTCCGCGATGAGATCGACCAAGGGCGCATCGCCGATTTAACCTTACTGGACTTTATCGATGGCTTTGGTCTTCCTGGAGACCGCATTGGCATGGTGACGTTTGTGGGCGCAGCCGAGGTGTGGACCGAGTTGCAGCGTGTGGAGCCAAACTACAGCGCGATTCGCAGCCAATGGGAGAGCCTTGACTGGTGCAATCGAAACTACTGGCCCTTCACCAGCCCAAGCATGTCGGAATACTTTCATGATGCTCCCCAAATGGTTTCATGCAACGAGGGCACCTTGGGCGATTGGTACGCCGACTCGGGCACAAGCCAGGGCAGTGGATTGCAGCTGGCCATCGACGCATTGATCGATGAGGACACCACAGAGTCCACATCCTTAAAAACCATTGTGTTGATCTCAGACGGAAAGCCCCAATGTGTACCGGAAGGGACCAGTTGCGACGATGAGATGGCTGCCCTCGGCCTGGCTCAGGCAGACCGTGCGGCCGAGGAGAACATCTCGATTTTCTCGGTTTCTTTTAACGACAGCTACAACGCAGATCAGTCCGCCTACCTCGAGTCACTCACGCGGGGCTATGGCACATTTTATGAAACCCCAGACGCCGAGGCCCTGCCCGGAATCCTCGCAGAAATTGCCGCGTCCATCCCCATCTCGATCGTCCAATGAGTGCCATGAAGACCCATTTACGGAGAGGGTCACACGCCATCGAATTCGCCCTTACCATCCCGCTATTCGTGATGTTAATCGCAGCGATTTTTGAATTCGGATGGATGTTTTTTATACGCTCTACGGTGATACACGCAGTCCGCGATGGGTGCAGAGCGGGTGCGGTGGTACCTCAAAACGAATCCCCTTCGCCGGCCGAGGTGGCCCAAGCGACAATGACCGATTTTTTGGGCGGATACAGCATAGATTGCCGCGGCGCTGAAGAACGTTGCGGCATGAGCATCACCACCCAAGGCGAGTCTCCATATGAGACCATGGACTGTAAACTCGACATTGCCTATGAGCCCATCATTGGCCTCATCCCCCATCCTGATCGGCTGGGCGCACGCTCGGTAATCATGTTTGAGATTCAGCGATGATGGGCCGGCTTCGACGGGGTGCTTCTGCCTTGGAGTTCGCCCTTACACTCCCGATAGTGATGGCGATACTCGCGGGTATTCTCGAGTATGGCTGGTATCTTTTCCAGCTATCGAATGTGGTGCACGCCCTGCGCGATGGTACCCGAATTGGGGTCACGGTACCCATCGACGACGCCGAAGGGCCTACCCTAAGGGCCGAGGCCCACGCCAGATCAGTACTCGACGGGCTCGGGGTTCCGTGTACAGAGGGTGGCGGCTGTTGGGTGAACGCTACAATCGGTCCAAGCGGCGACATCACCACGCTCACGATGGCCATCGAGGTGGACTACACACCGATCGTCGGCTTACTTCCTGCGCCCTCCCAGCTTCATGGGACCTTCACAATGATGATGCAAGAGCAGTGACCCGAGCCCGCGTTTAGACCAAAGCGAATGCCCAAGGCCCCAATCGGTTATCCCCTTGGCCACCCTTTGCACCGACAGGAGCACCCATGCTGTCAACCCTCATCGCGCTCACATCATTCGCCGTCGCAGACACACCTGCCGAGACGCCAGCGGTCACACCCGACACAAGCGCCGAGACAGAAGCCGAGGTACCCGCTGCTCAAGATGGCCCCGCAGAATCACCTGGCATTATAAACGCCGACTTCAATGTGACCATGGTCACCGTCGATGGCAGTAAAGTGAGCGCACACGTCAAGCGGATTGAGCGCGGCGAAAACACATACGCCGACAGCTGGACAACCGCAGATAAAGCCATGGGCTTTTATGTTGAGGGAAATGGCGAGTATAAAAAAATCAAGTGGAATGACGTCAAAAAGGTAGTGGTTAGCGTCCCCAACGCCAAGGACTTCAACTGCCTCTACAGCTCAGATTACAGCCCTTGGATGTACGAATGCAGCCTCAAGCTCAAGAGCACCATCACCACAAAAAATGGTAAATCCTATGCTGCGGACACTGGCCATAAATGGAAGTTTGTGACCGATGACAATGCGGAGCACACCTTTTGGCTCAAGAAACACTACGCACGCCAACAAGACGAAAAGGTGGTGGACCTTGAGGTCACCAACCCCGAAAACTATGCCCTATACGGTGCCTTGCAAGCCCAGCTTCGCAACGAAATTAAGTCCAGCTTAATCAAGAGCATCGTCGTCCAATAAGCCCAGCCCTGGATGGCTTGTGTCTAAGCCCAATCTAATTGTCCGATTCCGTAAATGGGTGGTCGTCGCCATCGCCATCGGCGCCATCTTGTATCTGAGCGGTGCGATTGCCGCGGATTTGGGCCGTGTGGGTCAGTCCCTCAAGCAGTTCCAATGGTCGATTCTGATTCCAGTCTGCGGGCTCACTTTCATCAATTACGGCCTGCGTTTCGTGAAATGGCATTATTTATTGCGTCGGCTAGGCGTCGATATGCCCATCGGCGAGGACGCCCTCAACTTCACTGCTGGGCTCGCCATGGTGATCTCTCCAGGCAAGGCGGGCGAGTTGCTCAAGCCCTATGTGGTCCGTGAGCGAACGGGCACGCCAATGTCGACGACGGTTCCTGCTTTGGTCGCAGAGCGACTCACCGACGGGATCGCCATGCTGATCTTGGCCGGCATCTCTGTCGGAGCGTATGCCCAAGACAAGATTCATTATCTCACCATTCCTGCAGCCTTTATTGCAGCCGGCTTGTTGGTTTTAGCGCACGAGGGCCTGAGCCTTTGGAGTGTGGGTGTGTTGGCCAAGGTGCCCGGCTTGCGTGGCTTCGCCGATAAAATGGAAGAGATGCTGGTCGCACTCAGGGTTTGTGTCGCCCCCCTTCCATTGATGCTCACCCTCGGCCTCTCCATCGTCGCCTGGGGTGCTGAATGCTATGGCTACCAGTTGGTCTTTAAGGGCCTAGGGCACCCCGATGTTGAGTTGAGCGTTGCAGTATTCCTATACGCCTTCGCCACGGTCGCTGGCGGCGCGATGCCGGGTGGGCTTGGGGTCGCGGACGGGGTTTTGGCTGGCGGCGCTGTCACCTTAATTCAGGGCATCACCCAACCTGTGGCCGTGGCTGCTGCCATCTTGATTCGCATTTGCACGCTTTGGATAGGGGTCGCCATTGGCGCGCTTGCTTTGCTCAAGGTGTCGTCATTGCTCGGGGGCATCAGCCTCGAAGATGATTCAACCGAGGAGTAAGTCCATGTTCGCGAATGGTCTTGAGGCCTATGGGCGGATGCTGGTCCGCAAACGTGCGCCCGTCAGCGTCCTTATTGTTGTGCTGACCATCTTGGCCTTGTTTGGCATCACCGAGCGACTCCGCCAAGGTGACGCTGTAGATTTCACCCCCCAAGCCATGTTCATGGGAGAAAGCGGTGGGTGGACGCGCTTAAAGGGCTACGAGGCCGAGTTTGGGGTCGAGGACAACACGGTAATCGCCCTTATCGAAGGGCCAGTCGATAGCCTCCTAGGCGTTGAATTGCTCCGTTCTCTCCATGAGGCGGTGGCCGTGGTTCCGGGCGTGGACCTCGTCGACTCGGTGGTCAACGGGTCCATCGCAGACATCGACTCAGTCGGCATGATTC
>DBIS01000313.1:8463-10698 GCA_002296975.1 Deltaproteobacteria bacterium UBA796
CAGACATCGACTCAATCGGCATGATTCGCGTGCAAGATGCGATTGGGCCAGAAAACAGCCTTGAGCGAGCAGCCAAAGACCCCTTTTTAAGTCCCTTATTGATCGCCACAGACCGCTCGGCCGCCAGCTTGCAGATTCATATCGACGATTCTCTTCAGGAGATCGCCGATCTTGGGCCCGTGGTCAACGCCGCCACCGCGGCCCTGCGCTCGGTTGATTTGCCAGAGGCCTTTAAGCTTCACATGACTGGGGTGCCCTTTGTTCGGACCGAAGTCGTGAAGCTCATGATGGAAGATGAGATGATCTTTCTGCCCGCGGTGGCGGGCATGTTCTTTGTGATCATCATGGCCTTGTTTCGCCGATTTTGGTTGGGAATGGCGCCGCTGACGGGTGTGCTTGTGGCCACGGTTTGGACCATGGGCGTGCTGCTCAGCACAGGCTCAGTGCTCAATATTCTCTCAGCGCTCACGCCCGTGCTGGTGCTGGTGATCGGGGTTGCCGATGGCATCCACCTGGTTGGTCGCTACCGAGAGGAGTTGGCCAAAGACGGTCACCGCGAAGCCGCAATGGGCCGCACCACCCGCCACATGGCATTGGCTTGTTTTTTGACCACCTTCACCACGGCTGCAGGATTTGCGTCCTTAGCCGTGGCAGATACCGCCGTCATCCGCGATTTCGGCACCCAGGTGGCGACGGGGGTGATGGTCACTTTTTCTGCGGTGTTGTTGGTCGTCCCAACCCTTCTCGCATGGATACCCGTGTTCAAAGTCGGCGCGCCCACTGCACCTCGCGAGCGTGCAGCTTACAGCCGGGCGGCAAGCTTTGTCACGTCGCACCCAAGGCGGGTGTTGGCGGCAGCCCTCGCGGTCACGATGGTGGCGGGCTGGCTTGGACGAACGGTTCAAACCGACTCGGCACTGCTCGAAATGTACAAGCCCGACCACCCCACTTGGTTGGCGGTCCACACAGCCGAAGCCAAAACCGGCGGCATCATTCCGGTATTTATCCATTTCTCTGGCGAGCCCGACCAAATGCTCGAACCCGATGTCCTCAAAAGAATAGACGCCCTCGAGCATGCCTTTAAAAAAGAACCATTTGTGGGCTACACCGCCTCTCATGCAGGGTGGCTAAAACACTTCCATCACCTTTTGACCGGATCAGATGGCTGGCCCTCCACCCGAGCGGCGGCCTCGCAGGAGTTGCTTCTGGCCGAGTTGAGCGGCGATTTACCTTTGGACCGGGTCCTCTCTGTTGATCGCGCAAGGGCGAGGATTATCGCCCTCATCGACGATGCTGGTGGTCGAGCGGTTTTGGAGGGGAAAGCAAGAATCGAAGCGGCGGCCGAGACCATCTTTGAGGGGTCTGGGGTTGACGTCGATGTCACCGGTGACGGGATGTTGGCGGCCTTTGGGGTATACCAGTTGATCCGAGATCTCCTGGCGAGCTTGGGCCTGATGGTGGGCGTCATATTCATCACGATGCTGCTTTTACTTCGGGACCTAAAACTGACCCTAATCGCGACCTTTCCGAATGTGGTTCCCCTCGTGTTCATTTTGGGCATGCTCGGGGTGCTGGGTGTCGACCTTCAAACCTCCAACATCGTCTCCTTCACCATCGCGGTCGGCCTGGCTGTGGACGATACCATCCACTTTATGGTGCGTTATCGCGAAGAGAAATCGAGAGGCCTCGACACCCCCTCAGCCATAGAAAAAACATTTCAAGGTGCTGGGCACGCCATCGTACTCACCTCAATCTTGTTGATATTCGGCTTTGGTGTTTTGGCCTTTAGCTCCCTCACATCGACCTACTTTTTTGGGCTACTGGCTGGGGTAACCATGGCAGCAGCGATTGTGGGTGATTTGATTATCTTGCCTGCACTGCTGACCTTGTTTGACAGAAAGTAGACACTTTCGGATTGCCGATCCGCAGACTGCTCGGCTATCGTGGCCTTCATATATTTGGAGCATTCATGCGCCCAGTTTTAACTTTATTGCTTACCGTCGTCGCTTTTGGCTGTACCCCAAAATGGGACAACCCAATCGATGGTGCCGACGTTCCTGAATTCGAGGTCACTGACATCGGTGGAGATGACACCGGCGTAGAAATTGACGGTGATGGCGACGAGGGTGCCGACAGCGACGCCGATGACACCGGGGCTGTAGAAGATCTCGACGCAGACGCTGACGCCGATGACACCGGGGCTGTAGAGGATCTCGACGCTGATGCTGATGCCGA
>DBIS01000158.1:0-4403 GCA_002296975.1 Deltaproteobacteria bacterium UBA796
ATAAAGAGCGACACGGAACCCCCCGGCAGTCGGTCATTCGAGGGCGTGGCCGGCAACAAAGCATGGAGCCGGGCACTGTCGAACTCTACACCGACCTCGTTCCGATGCTCGCGCTCAGAGACCTCGAAGGCTTTGACCGGATCTGGCTGATCACCCACCTACACTTAAACCCAAACTGGGGACCTTTGGTTCGCCCGCCAAGAGGCGGTGTTCGAAGAGGTGTATTGGCGACACGATCACCCCACCACCCCAACCCAATCGGGCTGTCAGCGGTATGGCTCGACCGCATTGAAGGTGCTGTGCTCCATGTCCGTGGCCTCGACCTCATCGATGGCACCCCAGTCTTGGACATCAAACCGTATGTTCCCTATTGCGATGCCTTCGTTGACTCTTCTGCTGGCTGGGTGGACGCACTCGACGCCGAGCCCGACACCCCCTGAGCCGCCCCCATTCTCTGGGCAAATCGTGCGTACCAATCCGATTGCGGAATATAATCAAAAGGGACCAGACCCAAGCCCCCAAACTGCTGGGTGTACTCACGCCGAGGGCCGATGCATTGATCGGCGACCAAACAGCCCGCACAAACCTCCAGGTCGTGGTCTCGCGCCCGAACACTCCCTGCATCCATCGTGGAGCGCTGCCGCCATGGCAAGGCCTCTGGCAAGGCCTTTAGCAAGCAAGGTGGAAAGCCACAGGTGCCGCCCAACTCCAGCAATACATCCGCTGAATGTAAGATGGATACAGCCGCTAGCAGACCTGGCTGAACTTGGTCATAGGGCAAAATGGACGCGTCAAATCGAGCGCTGTCATAGAAGGGACCGGGGTTGCTGTACTCGACAGACAACACAGGATTCTCGGGGTATGAACCGATGAATTCGTCAACGATAAATTGAGCATGTTGAGGCAGATGATCAATATTTTCTTTGAGCACCAAGCAGTTGATCATCACCCGAAGCCCACCGGCCAGGGCCTGATGAATACCGGCGACGGTCCGTTTATGGGTGCCCTGCGCTTTGGTCAGCTTGTCTGAACGGACGGGGTCGGCATCGTGTAAAGAGACGAGCAAGCTGTTGACCCCAAGGGTCTTAAGCCGGTCAACGACACCCTTCCGACTGAGGGCGATGGCGTTGGTGTTGAGGTGAATCTCCATGCCATATTTATGATGTGCCCGTTCGGCCAGAGCATCGAGGTGAGGCCAAATCAACGGCTCGCCGCCCTCGATTTTCAAATGCTGAACCCCAAGCGCATGAAACTCGTCCAACCATTTAAAGACCAACTCCTTTGGCGGCGTGGGCCATGTACGACCTTGCCAACAAAAAAAACAGTTTTGATTACAGCCAAAGCCAACCCTTAAAAAGCCCTGAACTTTATAGTGACCGTCCTCAATATGGCGGTAAAATCGGTCTTTTAGCTCCATCGCCTGTTGGGTTTGCCGGTAATGCTGAAACAGTGCGGTGGCGTGGTCTGGGCTGAGCGGCCGGGCGATGCGGTCACCGAGCTGTGTCAGGAGCGCTTTGCTCTCGGCACTTACACCTACACGTTGGCCCTTCCACTGCCTCGCCACGGTGAGTTTGAGCTTGCCTAACGACCACAATGCTGGCCCGGTTTTTTCTGATACCAGCAATGCGACTACGGCTCCGCCATTACGAACCACCACCCGCATAGGCCCCGATCCACCGCCACTCCCACACAGCACTTCGACCTCAAGCGGGTGGGGACCCAAATGGTCTTGGATGGCGTTCGCGAAAGCCGTCGCACAGGTCTCACGATGCCCGGCTACGAAAGGGCTGAACCGATCCGTCTCATCTGGAGTTTTGGCCTGGTTTTCGCCGACAGCATCCATGGGTCAATACCTCTGACATCCTATTGTGACACAGCTATTCACCCAGTTCGTCTGTCTTCTCAACTTCCTCGTCTTCGAGGCAACCATCGAATATCTCCAGCTCGTGCGGCGCTGCCCAACCGCTCATACCGGCAATCCACACCAAATGCTCAGCATCGGGGGCAGCTTGGACCCTGGCAACAATTTGGTCTTTATCCAAACTCATCTTTAGCCCACGGTCTTGGGTGTAGCGCATGGTCTCGTTTTCTTTGAGCTGAACCCGACGGTCAATCGCTGACACCGCAGAACGCGCACTGCTCGAAATCCCACCGCCGCTTACCCGGGAGTCGGCGGTGGCTGACGAGGAGATCAATGCATAGCGCTCATCCTCGCTCAAGGTGGGTGCAGAAGCGGCGGCAGCATCGATCAACACCCGCAAGAGCGCCGCAAACACCTCAAACACCAAACCCACCACCACCAAGCCAGCAGCGACACCGGCCCCCGCAAAAAATGCGCCCGCACCCACCTTAGCGGCAGCAAACATTCCAAGAATGGCCACACAGCCGGCCAAAACAAAGCAGATGGTTTTGATGTTCATCCACCAAGACGCCACCCTGTAGGCGGGGGAATAGCGGTCGTAAAAAAAACGGAAAGCATCACTCTGTTTTGGCATTTTAGCCTCCTTGGAAGGGGACTTTAACCAGATTCGCGACCCAGCGTCCACACCTGGACACGCTCCTTGGTCTTGCGGCGTTTACCGGCTGCATCTGGCTTGGGCTTAATCCGACGCTCGAGCTTGCTTAGCAATTTGAGACGGCCCTTGGACAATTCCACCTCGATTGGGTGGGGCAAGTCTGGGCGCAGCAGTGTGCCGATATTGGAGAAAAGCAAGACGATTTGCCCATTGGGGCTGAGCCGTGTGAGTGCTTGGTCAAAGAAACGCTGAAATAGACCTGGCTCAAAATACAAGGCAGTGTCCAGCAAGTCGACCGCTTTGCCTTGAATCCAAGGTGGATTGAAGACCACCAAATCTTCTGCGGTGTCACCGGGCCCGAGCAAATCCCCGAGTATTGGCGTGATTGGCGGGCGGCTCGGGCGGCGCATGAGGTCCCGATTGATGCTTTCAATGGCATTCGGGTTGTTATCGGTGGCAACGATGTCTCCAAAACCGGCTTTGGCCAACATAAATGCGAGCACACCACAGCCGGTACCGACATCCAACACCCGGTGGCGCGGGCCTTCGTATTGGCTGAGCCAGGTGCCAAACAGTTCTAAATGAGAGACACGACTGGGGGCGTAAGTTCCAAAATAGGGGTGTAGCTTGTGACCGAGCACTGCAAGGTGGACGCCGTCAATGTAGCGTTGATGGGCGCCAGCCAAACGTTGACACTCAACAAAAGGCAGCTCAAACCTTGTTAATCCCTGGTATAGCTCTTGAAAAAATCCTAATTTATACCCGTCAGCTATCGCCATTTCGTGGGCCACAATGGGCGCCAAGAGCTTGACGGCTGCTGTATCAAATCGGGTGCTGGCAGCTTGCCGCTCGGCGTGGCTACCCCCCCATGAAAACAGGGTGCCCACATGGTGTTCAAGGGCCTTTAAGATACCGAGACCCGTGCGATAATGGTCGGTCACGATGAGATATCGACCTGCCCACAACATCGCGACGGCCTCCTCTGGTGGCGTATCGCGGTCGACTGGGGTGGCCTTGTGGCCGGTTACCGGTTGAGGTCGTAAAAGAGAGGCGTTCACTGATTTGGCTCCCGATCGAGTCGAATAAAAGGCAAAGGATTGGGAGGGCTATAACATCCGGGAAGTGCCCGATTATGGAAGCCCGACAAGACCGCCCCTGAATGATATAGTTGCACACGCAACCAGTATTAGGTAAGCTGACCACGATGATGAATAGACAAGAACAAGCCGCCGAACTTCGACTCTCCGTCCTCGGGTTTATCCGGGCGATGGGGCTTCTTCAGGTCAAAGAGACGCCGTGTGGGCAGCCGCTATCGGTGCCCCAAGCGCACACACTGCTTTTTCTTCGGGGCCAACCCGAAGGTGCCGAGGCCCCATCCCAGCAAGCCCTCGCCGACCATTTGGCCTTGGACAAGAGCACCATCACCCGTTTGGTCCGTAAGATGAGCGATCAAGACTTGCTGGTCTTGAGCCCATGCCCCAACGACAAGCGCGCTAAACGCCTCAATCTCACCGAAAAGGGCGAGCGGATGGGCGGCCAAGTTGAACGGGCGAGTTTGGCCTTGTTCGCTGGGGTGGTGAGCGCCTTACCCACCTCAGACCCATCCTCGATCGCCAAGGCGGTCAATCAACTCGTCACAGCCATCCAACACACCAGAAGCCAGCTTTAAAACCCAAGGATCTCCACCATGTTCAAACTGCGCGCCCTCATTTTTAGCCCACTGTTTCTCTCCTCGCTCGCAGGATGTTCAAAAGACAGTACGATAAGCACCGAAACACCAACCTTCGGCGATGACGACGGCGACTTCAACTATGAGAACATCGAGTTTCCCGCTCATTTTGATGAGCCAGCCACCGGCGGAATGGCCGGAATGGGCGGCGGAATGGG
>DBIS01000158.1:4758-7535 GCA_002296975.1 Deltaproteobacteria bacterium UBA796
GGCGGAATGGGTGGCAGCGACTCGGTTATGGAGATGGATAACACCCCCGCCGACAATCCCACGACCAATGCCGGTGCCACATTGGGGCGGGTGCTTTTTTATGATAAAAGCCTCTCGGCCAATGGCACCATCGCATGCGCCTCGTGCCACAAAGCAGAGCTTGGCTTCTCGGATGACAAGCCCCTTAGCGAAGGCTTTGAAGGTGGGCTGACAGGTCGGCACTCCATGGGCCTCACCAACGCACGATTTTACGCGCCCGGCATGTTTTTCTGGGACCAACGCGCCGACACCCTTGAAGACCAGGTCTTGATGCCTTTTCAAGATGCAGTCGAGATGGGGATGACCCTCGAAACATTGGTGGCCGCGGTAGAAGATCGGGACTTCTACGCGCCTTTATTTGATGCTGCTTTCGGCAATGACGGGATCAGCGCCGACACCATTTCCAAGGCCTTGGCTCAGTTTGTCCGCAGCCTCGTCAGCTACCAAAGCCCCTACGACATCGGCCGAGCCGAGGTTTCTTCGGCCAAAACCGACTTCCCGAGCTTTAGCGACCAAGAAAACTTTGGCAAGGAGATCTTCATGGGTACGCCCATGGACACCAACGGTGCAGGCTGTGCAGTGTGTCACACCGGCGAGAGCATGTCTGCCGCAGAGGCCACCAACAACGGCCTAGATATCGATTCTGAAACCGATGCCGGATATGGCGATGTGACCGGTTCGGGCGGCGATATGGGAACATTCAAGGTTCCGTCTCTGCGTAATATTTCCGTGCGCGGTGGCTTTATGCACGACGGTCGATTCTCCACTTTGGCAGAGGTCATCGGCCACTACGGCGACACCGTCTTGGACCACGAAAACCTGAGCGTGCCTTTGAGCATGCACGTGATGGACCTCTCCGATGAACACCGCGACGCGCTGTTGGCCTTTTTAGAGACCTTGACCGACGAGACCATGTTGAACGACCCCAAGTTCGCGACCCCCTTCGATGAAGACGGCGAGTTGGTCACCGACTAAGCCCGCCGCCCTTTCGGCCCGCATCCGATAGTATCTGAGGGTGAGGCCCTCAACACAACATCACCAAGCCGGTATCGACTGGACTCGGCCTGGCATCTTTTTTGTCGACGACCCCGGCTGGCGGCGAAAGTTATTTGTCGGCGGGTGCTGGTTGGCGCTGTGTCCACCTGTGGGTTGGGTCATCGCCCTCGGCTACCGCAAAGAAGTGGTGCTGAGGCTCAGCAGGGCGGACCATCCCATCTTGCCGACTTGGCGGGGCCAGCACGCGTATTTTTTTGGGGAGGGGTGCAAGGCCATCGGCGTGATCCTCATCTATTTTATGCCCTTTTTTATCGCGTTGTGGGCCTGCGCTTTGCCTGATTTTTCCGCCTTGTGGGCCCACCTTTCAGAGGTGGCGATATTCTTCGCTTTGGTGGTGGGCCTGACACCCATATTTCTTCCGGGCGCGCCAGTGTACTTCGATGCGCACTATGCATGGTTCGATATAAGCGGGGGCCAAGCAGTCGGTTTAGGCTTGTTGTTCGTGGCCACCACCTTTGTGATTCCAGCAGGCTTTATGCAAGTCGCAAAGCGAAACCGATTTACCGACGCACTCAATCCATTGGCGGCAGCGAAGGTCTTGCGCTTCCATTTCATTCACTACACAGAAGCTTGGCTGTGCTCTCTTGCATTGACGGTGATCGCCTTTTGCTGCGGGCCTGCTGCACCCTGGGGCATCGCGTGGGCCTATTTGGGTATTGTCTACAGCTTCAACGAAATCATGAGCCTTACACCTGAGCGTCAGCCGCTCAGGCCAAGCTTTGAGGCGATTCGAACACGAATAAAAGCCATAACCACACAAAGAGACCGCTTTTTCGAGACCCATCAACAATGCGACCAAAGCCTGAGTGTCGCCCTATGCGTGGGCCCAATGCGCTTACCAATGCCAAGCCCACTCGGTCGTATATTGGTAGCCGAACAACCCGGTGAATCCGTTTGAATGCCGTGCTCATAATTTTGGTGGTCCAGGGTGTTTTGGGCGCTTTTGACACGCTTTATTATCATGAATGGCGGTACCGCTTGGTGGCTCACCCCGAACAAGCCAAGGTCGAACTTCGCTTGCACGCATTGAGGGACTTCATCTATGCGGTGATATTTCTGAGTCTCCCCTGGTTTGCTTGGCAAGGTGGGCTGGCGTGGGTGCTGGCCGGCTTGCTTGGGGCGGAGGTCACCATCACTTTGACCGACTTTATCGTCGAGCGCAGGGTGAGGAAACCTTGGGGCGGGGTGGCGAATGGTGAGGTCGTGATGCATGCGGTGATGGCCATCATTTATGGGGCTTTTATTGCGACGCTTATGCCACACCTGTGGGATTGGGCCGCGGCTCCGACGGGCTGGGTGAGCCATGCACAGCCTGCTGGATGGTTGGCCTGGTGCTGCGGCGTCATGGGCGTGGGGGTGGGCTTGTCAGGGTTGAGAGACCTCGGCGCATCTTGTGGTGTTGCGGTGTGCGCTTGGCCTTGGCGACAACGTGGAGACCACTCTGGCGGCTTGTGATACGCTTGGCCGGGCTTTGGCCCTCGGAGTCCACCATGAAAAATGCCGCTCAAGCTCTCGTCTTTTCGTTGAACCTTTTCTGCTTCGGTGGGGTCGCGTTGGCCTATCCAGGAGCGACCGCAGTGTCCGTGGGGTCCAACCCAATCCGATCGGCCGCCGGCGTGCTGACCATGGGTACCGCCATGTCGGTTCCAGGGGTCATGGCCGCCCCTTCTGACCAAGACCTG
>DBIS01000060.1 GCA_002296975.1 Deltaproteobacteria bacterium UBA796
CAGGTCTGCCATCAGCCCTAAACCTGAATCGAAATGGTCTGTGTGGGCATTGAGAAATACAGTGCTCGAACTCCCAGATGTGGCGGTGCCCAAGCTCAAGGCCAGGCGTTCTACCTCTGCTGAAAACCCGGTCGCATCCCGGGTGCCAGCGCCGTTGTTGAGCACTTCATCGGCCAAACTTGCTGTGCCCCAGGCCGTGGATGGGTCGGTGGCGGACCCACCCGGTATAACCATCCGCAGGCTCACGATGGGCAGACCAGATTTTTGGATCAGCCAGACTTTGATGCCATTGGAGAGGGTGTGTTCTGTGGGTACAGGTGGCACATAGTCGGGGGCTGCAGCGATGGAAGGGGGTACGGTGAGGTCGTTCACAGGAGTCTCGGGTGTGTGTGCGCAGGCGAGGGCAAGCCAAAGGGGGTTCACTTGGCACCTTCTTGTGGTGTGGGCCGGACCCGAAGGGTGCAGCGTCGTGTTGGGGTGAGCTTGGCCGCAGCCGCTTGGATATCGGCGGCAGTGAGGCGACGGTAACGCTCGATATCTTGGTTGACATAGTCTGAAGTGTTGGCCAGATAGTGGTAGCGGTTGAGGGCAGACGCGCGTTCCTCTAGCCCTTCAAGGCCCACGATAAACTGGAGCTCAAGTTGGTTTCGTACCCGTTCCATCTCGTCCTTGGTTGGCCCCTCGGCAGCCAAACGGTCCACATGGGCCTGAAGTTTGACTTCGAGTGACTCGATGGTGGTTCCATCGGTGGGCTTTCCGGACACAGCGAAGACGCTGCCGAGCTTTTGGGAGTATTGCCAAGCACTCACCTCGAGTGCCTTGCCGGTGTCGGTGACCAAGTCGGCGTATAGGCGGCTGGATCGACCTTCGCCGAGAATAGAGGCCACCATATCGAAGGCGGCGTCTCCGTCTTGGAGGGCCGCGGGTGTGTGCCACGCGAGAAGGGTGAGGGGAATCTGCACATTGTCTGTGGTCTCGACCACCATCTCTTGGGGTGTGTCCCGAGGGGCAGGCATGGCCCGCTCGGGCAGGTTCACCCGGACCAAGTCGCTGAAGTAGCGATTCACCCAAATCTTGGCTTGTTCGGGGTTGAAGTCCCCAGCGATAACCAAGCTTGCATTATTGGGTACATACCAAGTGTTGAAAAAGCGGACGACATCGTCGACTGTGGCGGCCTGTAGGTCTTCGTGGGTGCCGATGACCGTGTGCCCATAGGGGTGGCTGGCTGGATAAAGGGCTGGAGACATCGCCTCCCAAATGATGCCATAAGGCGTATCTTCGACGGATTGGCGCCGTTCATTTCGGACGACATCTCGCTGGAGGTCCAGCTTTTCTTGGGTCATGGCCGCAGCCACCCCACGCATCCGGTCTGACTCCATCCAAAGAAATGTCTCGAGGAGGTTGGAAGGACCCGCTTCATAGTAATCGGTCGAATCTTCTGAGGTCCAGGCATTATTCCAGCCGCCATGAGCCTCCATGCGCTCATCAAACCCAGAGCCGGGAAGGTGAACTGTGCCCATAAACATGAGGTGCTCAAAGAGGTGTGCGAAGCCTGAACGTCCGGACTCTTCATCTTTGGATCCAACCCCGTACCAGAGATTGACGACCACCTGAGGCAGGCTGTCATCGTGGTGCAGGATGACATTCAACCCATTGTCGAGGGTGAACTGCTCGTGGGGGATGTCGATGGCTTGTGCGGTCATGGTGGTAACTAAAATTACAGGTAGCACAGGTGGCTCCAAGGTTGGGTGGACCGCCTATCCTGTCTCGTTGTCGCCTGCTGGTATTGGCAATCAGTCTCAGACGTTGTATCGGTTGAGTGCATGGACCAATACCGAAGCGATTGCAGGCATTTTACCGGATACCGTCCGTGTCAGTTTGGCGGTGTGTGTGCTGGCTGTGAGCATCATGCGCTGGCAGACCCGGAAATTCTGCTGATTAACCTCGACGCCATGGGGGATGTACTTCGGACAACAGCGCTGATTCCAGCCATACGCCGCGTCCATCCGAGGGCCCGCATCACTTGGCTTACCCGCCCCAATGCGGCAGTTTTGGTGCAGCTAACGCCTGGGGTGGACCGGGTGTTGTCCTTGGGCCCAGAGACGGATTGTGTACTACGAAGCTTGCATTTTGACCTGGTTTTGAACGTCGATAAGTCCCTGGCAGCCGGTGCAATCGCCTTATCGGTGAACGCAGCGGAACGCCGGGGCTTTGGTGTCAATGACACTGGCGCTATTGTGCCGCTAAATCCAGAGGCCCATCACCTGTATGCGATGGGTCTCGACGATGATCTCAAGTTTCACCTCAACCAACGGAGCGCCCAGGATTTGCTTGCTGAAGCCCTCGGGTTTTGCCACGCTCGAGATGAGTACAGTATTCAATTCTCCCGTACAAAGGCGGACAATCCAAAGCGAGTGGGCTTTAATACTGGCTGCGCGCCGACTTGGCCCCTCAAGCGCCTGAGCATGGATCTTACAGAAAGGGCTATCCGCCGTGTTGTGGCGTTGACCGGGGAGTCAGTCCTGCTGCTTGGGGGCCCTGAGGACCTCGCAGACCATGTTGGCTTGCAGCGGGCCCTCGGCGATAAGGTTGAACGTTCACCTTTGGACCGTGGGCTTGAGGTCGGTGCGTCGCAAGTAAACAGGTGCGAAGTTGTGGTCACCGGGGACACACTCGGCATGCATATGGCCATCGCTCTTGGCGTGTATGTGGTGGCTTGGTTTGGACCGACCAGCCCCCAAGAAATAGATTTGTACGGCCGCGGGGTAAAGCTGTTGGCCGACGTAGATTGCGCGCCTTGTTGGAAGCCCAGGTGCAATAAAGACCTGCTTTGCAACACCCAGGTTTCACCCGATCTGATTGCCGCTGCGGTCATGGAAGGCTTGGCAGAAAATGGGGCCAGTGGCGGGAGTTAAATTCGTTCCGAACGGTTTTTATTCTTCATTCGGGTCAATCACTTCGAGCTTTTCGCCTTCGTTGATTTTTTGTTCTTCTTGCTGGGGTTCATTTTCGTCATCCAAGCTGTCTTCGACGGGGTCTTCGAACTGCGAAGGGTCTTCTTGAGTGCTCTCCTCAACGGGTGGGGGGGCTGTGCTTGGAGACTCTGCACTCTGGGGCTCAGCACGTGAGCTCTTTTTGCTGCGGCGTTTTTTGGGCTTGGCGAGGGCGTCACGGCTTGACTCATTGAGCTTGAGGAGCATCGCTTGGGCCCGATCCAATTCGTCCACGAGCATTACTTGGGGGGTCATCACCCTTTCGATGGTGATGCTCTCAATCCGGTCTGATGGCAGCAATGAGCGAACGATTTGCATGCCGTGAACCACGCGTCCAAAGACGGTATAGCGTTGGTCTAAATGGGGCTGAGCAGAAAGGGTCACAAACCATTGGCTACCGCCTGTCTCTGGGCCAGAGAGGGCCATCCCGAGGCTACCTTCTACAAATTTATTTGGATTGACCTCGTCGGGAATCGTGTGGCCCGGTCCACCAAATCCGTCCCCGCGGGGGTCACCACCTTGGGCAACAAAGTCTGGGATCACCCGGTGAAAAGGGAGGCCGTTATAAAATCCGGTGTCGGCGAGCTTGGCGAAGTTTTGAACTGTGAGGGGCGCATCCTCAGGGTAGAGATCAAGAACGATGTCGCCGTAAGCGGTCCGTACCACGGCTGAACGGAGTTCCATGATGGATGAAAGCTTGATGGTTGGGGGGCTGTGCGGAACGAAGCGTGGCCAGGCACGAACACATTTGGCCAGTTCGGTTGCGGCAGTTCGGACCGAGATATCCTTGTGCCCGAGGAGTTTGGCCAGCAACACTGTGGTCGCTATGCTGCCGCGTTTGCGGGCTGGTTGTGATGCACACAAGGCGCCGAGCGCTGACACGGCGCTATGAATCACCGGTGGAGACTTGGACTCATCTGCGAGCCTGATCATCGCTTCTTCGGTTTTTGTGGTGGGGTGGAGCGTCAGCCAGTCGGCGACAGCTGCGAGCACCATCTCGTCGCTCGCAGCTAAAAGTGAACGCGCGCGGTCAAGCCCAATATGGTCACCAAGAATGCGATTCGCCGCTGCCATACGAACAGGGCCAGAAGGGTCTGTGGTGGCCAGGCGGATCAGGTTGACAGGGTCGGCGGCAATGGCGGTGGCGGCAGCGCGAATGAGGGGGTCTTGTTCCTCAGACATATATTGAGTGAGGCTTGGCTTTAGGCCCGCCTGCACCCGGGTGTAGCGTGCTGTGTCGTTTTCCCACCACACCTGCGGAATGTCCAAGGCACCGATGGCCGTAACGGCTGCGGCGAGCCTTGGGTCCATTTGCTCCCCATCCACTCTGGGTGCCCAAAGGTCTGCGCCTGCATTTGCAATCGGCCCCAACAACCCCACGCGGTCTAGGCTAGGCATTCTGCCGACCGCTGTGATGGCTGCGAGCTGAACAGGCGGTTCTGGGTCGTTGAGCAGTGTGCTTACCCCCGGCCAGTCCGCACCCACAGCGGCGCGCGCAGTCGCGATACGGACCTCGATGGAGGGGTGCTTGGCTGCGGCCTCAAGGGCCTCGTCGACCCCCGGAAAGCGCGAGGCTGCCCGTAAAAGAAGGGCGCGGGTGGATACATCATGTTCGTTGAGTGCAGCCTCGACCAAGTCTGCTGCCACACCGGGATCGCCGCCGGAGGGGCCGATTCGCGCCAAGGCGAAGGCTGAAGCAAATCGAATCTCAACGCTGGTGCGGCGGGTCTGCTGGCTCAGGGCACGCACGACCCGGTCAATCCGCACGGTGGAGATGCCCCTGGCTGCCATTTGGCCCAGGGCGTTGGCTGCTGCGGCTATTTCGGCCACAGAAATATCGTGACCTGTTGGCTGCTGGATGAGGTCCACCAGGGTGTCGATGTCCCAAGCATCCCCTTGAAGGCCGAGGGAAAAGAGGATGTCTGCTCGAATCGCTGAGGATGGCTCGATCGCCAACCGTTTACGCAAA
>DBIS01000061.1 GCA_002296975.1 Deltaproteobacteria bacterium UBA796
CGCGTAGGCCTTCGACCGTGACGCGTTTGGTGTTCGTACTCATAATTCACTCCTTACAGGTATTGCCTGAACATCTTAGCTATCACGCTACGGCGATTCAGGCCGGTTCAGATTGTAGGAGTTTAAAATGAGAATTACGAAGGTTTACACCAAAATTGGTGATGGTGGTACCACTCGGCTGGTGGGTGGTCGCGAAGTATCCAAGGGAGAAGCCCGAATCGAGGCCTATGGCACCGTGGACGAACTCAACGCTATCGTTGGATTGGCCCGAACCTTTTCAGATCGCTCGGGGGGAAAAAGCGATGTGGTTGAGCGGATCGATTCGCTTCTGGCCCATGTTCAGAATGATCTCTTCAACCTTGGCGCAGACCTGGCGACCCTGCCAGGAGACCGCTGGGAAGGCATGCGGTTGGTGACGACCAAAGACGTTGAGCGTTTAGAACAATGGATCGACACACTTAACGAAGACCTCGCACCGCTCACGGAATTCATTCTTCCTGGGGGCGGACCAGTCGGGGCATTTTTGCACCAGGCACGGACCGTCTGCCGCCGTGGAGAGCGCATGCTTGTACATTTGGGCGACGCAGAGGCCGGCACCATCACGATCACGCTCCCCTACCTCAACCGACTGAGTGACTTTTTCTTTGTCCTCGGACGTTGGGCCGCAGCGCAGTTGGGCGAGCCTGAATTTTTGTGGGATCGAAGCCGCGATTAAAACCGGCCCGACCATCCAATCCGCGGGCCATCACTCAGCATGAAGCCCATATATGTGAGGCTAGCGCCCGCAAAAAAGGCACTGCCCGCGCTGATCACCAATGTGTTTGTGGCCGCTTGGTGCTTTTTGGCTGAATCGAGATTGACCGCAGCGTCAAAGTCGCCACGGGTTGAAAACGAGGTGGCATAAAGCCCAACACCGGCAGCCATCAGCACCCCGCCAGCAATCATGGACGGGGTTTTTAGGGGTGGCCGTGAACGCACAATTCTTTGGGCTACAGCGCCAGTACTCGGTGCGAGGGCAATCGCCGCGGGCATCAGCGCCGTCGACAGCAAAGACTCCGGCAGCGCATTGCCATCGACAAGCCAGCCATTGACGACCGCGTTCTCATTGTTGGCAATCAATTGAACCAAGTGTGGACGGTTTAAAGTCAAAGCCGCGCCAGACAATGGTCTACCATCGGAAGTGATGCGGTGATTCGCCGGAACTTTAAGCGCTACGTGCTCGCCGATCGGGACCTTTTCAGAGGATGCCCGTTGACGCTCCGCATCAAAGACGGCCCGAATCGGGTCATCAACTGAAATGTCGTTGATGTCCCAGTCAAATGTCGAATCGAGTTCAAGACCGCTGCGAAACCATCCCCGGGCTTCGTCTTCTCGCCCGCCCAAATAGGCGCTCAGGCCGATGTACCGATATGCAGTGGCGAGAATCATCGGTGCGAGCGGGACATTAACGCAGGGCAACCCTGCGGCCAGCGCAGCCCCCGCAGCTTGAAAGTCTTGAGGCTCTGATGGGCTCAATGCCTTGGAAACGGTCCTCAAATCTTTAGTGAGGGTTTCGGGGCTATAGGGTTGCTCGCAAGCGGCCTGGGCCGTCGCTTGGCCTGCGAACATAAGGGTGGACACCAAAGCTGGAAGCAGTCTGTTCATGGGCGAACCGTACCATGGATTCAACCCAAACGAAGCCAACCGATTATTTGACCCGCACTCACAGGATCTCCATCTGCTACCGCGGCACCAAGCCACACTCCTCCGTCGCTGGCTCTCAGTGGCGAATAAGTTTTCATGATTTCCATGAGGGCGATTGTCTCCCCCCGGTCGACTTTGGCACCGTCGGAAACAAATGGTGGTGCGCCAGGCTTGGGCCGCAGCCAAATACTTCCATCCATGGTTGCAAACACCGGGGTGGCGTCTGGGTGTGGGGCTTCGATATTTTGGTTAGCCACTTTTGGCTGAGTGATGGCGGGTGGCTCAGTACCGCGGCCTTGGGTCAACAGGCATAGGTCGTGAATGCTCCAAATCCGTGGATTCTTTATCCGCCGCCGCCCGGACGCCTGGTAGGAAACCTCAGCGAACAACACCAACCAGCCCCGCAATTCATCTAGACAAACCACCTCGTCGGTGTCCATGTTTGCCGCGGCCACAACCGGGTCCATATCGGCCTCAATACGGGCTTCGGTACGGCGCATGCCGGCCTCAATCTCCGCACGCTCTTTGGGGTCGGTGGTGGCGATCTCAAAATCGTCATCGAGCTTGGTGTTGTAGGCTGCGATGGCCAAGGTGCGGCCCTCCATGACACTGAGTCGAGACGAGAGGGTTGAGAGTTGCACCACCGGCTCGTATGGGTGACCAGCCATCGCATAATAGCCAGCCCCTGAAGCTTTGCGCATGAGCACGGTGAACATCGGCGTGGTGTTGGTCGAGTTGGTGTAAATAAGGCTCGACCCAAAGCCCAAGAGACCCTGGGCTTCAGCCTCGACCCCAATGTCGAATCCAGCGATGTCCTGGAGCCACACGATGGGAATTCCATCTGAATCGCAAGCGCGCGAGAAGGCCGAAATCTTGGCGATTCCCTCTCGATACAGGATGCCACCGGGTCGCATGCCTGCACCATCAGGCCTTTTGTGCGGCGTTGGGTTGTTGGCGACGACCCCCATCCACAAGCCTCCGATTCGAGCCAAGCCGGTGATCACTTCTTTGCCTTGATTCTCCATCACCTCGTGAAACAGGGAACCGTCCACAAGCCTAGAAATCACTTTGTGCATGTCAAAGATGTGGCGGTAGTCTGCGGGGAAAATCTCCACTATCTCACCGGCATCATCCAGCGGCGCTTGGGCTTGCCAACCGTGCCGGTAAAATTCAACGGCTGTACTGGGTGTTTTGGCGACTTCTGCGCGAATCATGGAGATGGCGGTTTGGTCGTCTGGCACACGCACATCGGCACAACCGGATTGATGCACATGAACCTCTGGCCCTCCAATATCGAGGCTGGTGAGCTGCAAGGACTTGGCACCCTTGATGAGCGCAGCGCCGGCGATGACCATGTATGCTGCCTCGGTCATGTACACGCGGTCACTAATGATGGGCATGTACCCACCGCCGGCGATGCAGTCACCGAAGACCCCAGCGATCTGAGGCACACCCGCAGCAGAAAGCTCACTATTTTTCTTAAAGATGTGGCCCGCGCCCCGGCGGCCCGGAAAGGAGCTGCTTTGCTCTGGGAGAAACAGCCCAGAACAGTCGACCAAATAGACAACAGCCAAGCCAAGCTTGAGCGCCATCTCTTGGCCACGTTGAATCTTTTCGGGTGTGAGCGGCCACCAGGCACCACTGGCAACGGTGTTGTCATTGGCGATCACCATGACCCATCGGTTGTGCACCCGAACAAAGGCTGTCACAACCCCAGCCCCTGGAGCTTGGCGTTTTGACCCAGAAAAATCCCGGTCCCAGTTGACCAGCGTTCCGACTGGGAACACCCGCGACCCATCATCTTTAAGCAATGAAATCCGCTCAGCCGTGGTGAGCTTCCCTTTTCGGTGCGCTCTCTCCGCACCCCAGCCCTCCGCAACAACCGCTCTTTTGGCCTTTAAATCCTCTGCAAGCGTTTGATGATTGGCTCGATTTTTGTCACGCTCGTTCGCCGAGGTGT
>DBIS01000059.1 GCA_002296975.1 Deltaproteobacteria bacterium UBA796
TCGTGGTGATTCGGCCCACGCGGTCCGAAAATACAAGCTCGCCCGATATCCTCGATCAAATTGAAGAAATGATGGGTCAATCGCACACTAAAGACCTCGGTTTCTTGGGTGCAGCCACCGGGCCAGTCGCATTTTGTCGCACTTTATTGAGACAACAAGGCTGACAAGAGTCTGACCTTAGGCCAATGCAGCAGCCCACTGAAGGGTGTACGATGGCGCCACCTGGGGGGGGAGCATGAGCTACCACACGAATATCGATGAGGCCAAATGGGCCAAAGTGCGAGACGCATTTGCTGCTGCATTGGGTTTAGAAGACGACGAGGTCGAGCTCGGCTCAAAGTTAATCTCGGATTTAGGTGCCGAAAGCCTAGATTTTTTGGATATCGTTTATCGTCTCGAGCGGGCCTTTGATATCAAAATTCCAAGGGGTGGAATCGAGGGTTCGGCTCAAGAAGAGGTCGGCGGGACATATGAGGTAGATGGCATTCTCACCGACGATGGCCTCATGGCCCTCAAGCAGTTGATGCCCGAGGTTCCATCCGATGAATTCCATGACGGGATGAGGGTGACCGAGGTGCCAGAGCTGTTTCGGGTTGCGACATTTTACAATCTGGTGTGTCACTTGATCGACAAGGCTGACCAAGCCAAAAAGGTATCAGAGGATGCCGGATAGCCCCAAGACAGGGCCGCTGGTAGCTGAGCGGCGCTTTTGTTTTGTGGTGCATGCGCTTAGCCGTGTGCACCGGGGAATCATGGGAGTGCCGAGTCTTCGGGCCGGGCTTGTCGGGCAATGGCGCGATGGCACCGAGGCGGCCGATGTGCTTCCCGTGTGCACCTTGAGACTGAAAGGGGTGGCAGTGGGCCATGTGGTCGGGGTGCCAATGGTGCCAGAGGATTTACTCGGCGACCAACAACGTGCCGTCGATCGGATGGTTCAGGCAGTCGCATTGGCGGGCGATGTCGCCGCGGTTGGTTTGGGGAGCTTGTGCGCGGTGGTGGGTGGGCGTGGCGAGGCTTTGGCCGATCGCCTGGACGTCCCAGTCACCAACGGTGGGGCGGCCACTGCGTGGGCACTGCTGGACAATGTACGGGTGGTTCTGGCTGAGACTGGGACTCGCCGGGTTGCTGTTGTGGGCTCTACGAGTCCTGTGGGTCGAGTGGTCGTTCAGTCTCTCGTCGCTGATGGTTTCGCGGTGTCGGTGGACCATCCGCGCGGTGGACGGGGTTTGGATGTTGAGGTTTGCGATGGCCCAGCCGCAGCAGTCTCGGGGTGTCGGGTCGTTGTGGGTGCAGGACCGACTGGCGGGGTCGTACCTGGGGCTTGTTTGGCGCCCCATACAGTGGTGATCGATGTCGCCATCCCCGGAACATTTTATGCGCCACTGCCGCCCAGTGTCGTGGTTTTGGCGGGTGAGGCGGTCGGGTATCCAGTGGGATGGGAGCGTGGGATGTGGGGCTGGCTTTACCATGTGTTGTCCGGCTACGGCCCATCACAGGTTTTTGCGTGTTTGATCGAGCCTTTGGTGCTGGCCACAAGTGGCAGGGAGCGACCCTTCAGTATTGGGCGCAGCCTATCGGTTGAGAATGTGGAGGCCTTTGGGCGTGGGGCCGCCGCCTTGGGCTTCAAGCCTCGGTTGGCCAAGGGCTGGTTCGCCGTACCTCGGACCAAGCTGTTGCTGCCTTGATAAGGTTCTCACCATGGTGTCACTTGCCCAGTGGCCCCTAAACGGACTATCTGCGGCATGGCCGTGTGGCTGCGGCGCTTGGAGGCGAGATGAAAAAGGTCTTTATACAAACCTTCGGTTGTCAGATGAATGTCTATGACACAGGTAAAATCAGCGCGCTGCTCGGGCACGATGGCTATGAGCCAACCCGCGTGATGGCTGACGCCGATCTGATCATCGTGAACACGTGCTCGATTCGTGAAAAGCCAGAGTTAAAGCTGCATTCTTTTCTTGGCGATGCCCTAAAAATAAAACGAAACCAAGACCGTCCTGTCACGGTTGCTGTGGCGGGTTGTGTTGCTCAGCAAGAGGGCGATAAGCTGCTCAAACGCTACCGAGAATTGGACCTCGTTTTTGGGCCAGACGCCGTACCTCGGGTGCGCGATTTGGTTTCTGCCGCGCGGTCCGAAGCGCCCGGTGCCACCCGCCAGGTTTTGGATACCAAGTTTTTGGATCTCGAAACCTACGCGTTTGCATCGGACCTCGACCCAGCATCAAAAGGGCAGGTTGGGTCATTCGTCACGATTCAGAAGGGTTGCGATAATAAGTGCACATTCTGCATTGTTCCAACCACGCGTGGCAAAGAAGTTTCACGCCCTTCCGAGGAGATCCTCGTCGAAGTGCGGGGCTTGGTGGCCAATGGGGTGTGCGAAATCACCCTGATAGGCCAAAATGTCAACAGTTATGGCTTGAAGGTTCCCGGTGAGTTGACCTTCGCGCAATTGCTGTACGCGGTCGCTGAAGTACAGGGAGTGGAGCGGATTCGCTACACCACAAGCCACCCCAGGGACATGGGCTCTGATGTCATTCAAGCCTACCGAGATATACCCAGCCTCACCAGCCATTTGCACTTGCCAGTTCAGTCTGGCTCTACGGGTGTTTTACGCCGAATGAAGCGTTTTTATACCCGTGAGCGCTATCTTGAGGTCGTTGCAGCGTTGAGAGACGCCCGCCCTGATATCGTGCTGTCGACAGACTTTATCGTGGGCTTCCCAGGTGAGACAGACGCAGACTTTGAAGAGACGATGACCTTGTTAGATGCGGTGGGCTTCGCGTCCTCATTTTCCTTCAAGTATTCACCGCGACCCGGCACGCCCGCCTTAAAGCTGCTCAAAGACGAAGTCAGCCCCGAGCTTGCCCAGGCCCGATTGATGCGGCTTCAGGAGAGGCAACGGGAAATCTCTCGTGAGCTCAACGCCGCGATGGCAGGCAAAACTGTGGATGTTCTGGTTGAGGGCACCAGCCGCTATGATGAGTCCGTTGTTTGCGGGCGTACCAGTGGCTTTCAAATGGTGAACTTCCCAGGAAGCCTGGACCTTGTCGGTCAAACGGTGTCGGTGCCGATTATTGCTGGCTTCACCAACTCCCTGCGGGGAGAGGCACCGCTTTAATCTGTCGGGCTAATATTTGACGTTGCGGCTAAAAAGCGCCTGCTCTTTCTTGCCGTCGACTGCGGAAAACACTCGAAACTCGACCACCCCTGAAGGGCCTCCGACGGGGACGGTGGCTTTAAACCACACGAAGGTCGGGCCGGTTTGTGAGATGGAGTCGCGACT
>DBIS01000359.1 GCA_002296975.1 Deltaproteobacteria bacterium UBA796
GGTAACAATCGGATGCATTGGAATGCCAGAACGGCCGCAGCGTACGAAGCGTCCAAGCGCTCAACCTTCGCCGTCAGCCTAGCACCGGTCAACACCGATAAGTTTCAAGGGATGATGGTTTTCGGGCGCTTTTAGCGCGCACGATCAGCCCATCAACAGCTTGAGGGCGATGTCCTTGGCCATGCCGCCATCGACCTCGCCTTTGTGCGCACCCATCAACGCGCCCATGACTCGGCCCATGTCACCCGGCCCTGCAGCACCGGATTTCTGGATGGCCGCTGTCACCCATGTCGTGGTGGTCGCGACATCTGCGAGGCTGGGCAAAAAGGCCTCAATGACGCCGAGCTCGACCCGCTCGGGGGCAGCCAAATCCTCACGCTCGGCAGCCTCGTACGCTGTAATGCTCTCTTTGCGTTGTTTTTCAAGGCGGCGCAGGATGGTGATCGCTGCGGCATCGGGAACGGTATCTGCACCGTCGGCCTTCATCGCCTCGATAAAGGCAGCACGCATGCTGCGAAGTGCACCCAGGCGAACCTTGTCTTTGGCACGCATGGCATCTTTCATTTGGGCGGTAACATCATCAACTATGGCCATGGCTCACTCCTTGAGGTTGCCCACCCTAACCGACCAATATGCTTAGCTGCCAGTCAAAGTACCCATACAGGCGATGGCGCGGCTACCGGTCCAGCAACAAGACGACGGGCCAAGGAGTGTGGCAGAGGAGCTTCCACACGAAAACTTTTGTTCACAGAACTGGCAAATCGGCCACGAGCCAGACTCATAGGGGCCTGAGCACTCCAAAAATCGGCCATCTGTACCCGAGCCAACGATGGTCCACGACACCATATCTGGCAGCACCGGTGAGGTCCCGTCGTATAGGTCTACATCGTCGATAAGGGTGCCGTAGCGGTCGTAAACAATATCCATCCCTGGAATGTAGTCAAGGTAGTCCCGGGCATCTTCGTCAGGTGTGGAGTAGATAATTCGGAAATCCGAACCATCGATTCCGTAGTCGTCCGCATAGTCTGAGCACACTGTGTTCGCATCGTCCCGGCTGGCGATGGAGACGCCCGATGTGATCAAGGCGTTGGTGACAAAAAGCACATAGTCACGGCTATAGCCACAGTCGTCGTCGATAAGGCCATTGCAATCATCGTCTTCGCCATCGCAAAACTCGTAGGCGCCTGGGTAGGTGTAGTCGTCGGTGTCATCGCAATCGGAGTCCACCTCGGCGTAGCCAGGGGGCTGGGTGCAAGCGGTCACAAAAACGCCCTCATGCCCAAAACCGTCACCATCGGCGTCCTCGAAAAAGGTGTACTCGGCCATGCCTTCGTCAATTATGCCATCACAGTTGTCATCGAGCCCGTTGCATGATTCGACGGCCATCGGGTGAACCCATGGGTTTGAGTCGTCGCAATCGGATGTATCGATCACATGGCCAGGGGGCGGTAAGCAGTATGTCCCAACCGGCCCATCGGCATCGCCAAAACCGTCGCCATCGGTGTCGGGAACAAAGTCGGTGAACACCAACTCCTCATCGACGACCCCATCGCAATCATTGTCTATCTCATCGCAAAGCTCGACCATGCCAGGGTTAGCCCAGTACTCGTCGTCATCGCAGTCACCGCCCACCACCGAAAAGCCAGCCAACGGCATACAAGAGACGATGGGTGCGCTTAGGTCGCCATAGGTGTCGCCGTCTGCATCGCGGTAATAGGTGTCCAAAGCGAAACCTTCATCGACAGCACCATCGCAGTTGTCATCGATGCTGTTGCAAAACTCTTCGGCATCAGGATGAACCAAACCGTTTCCATCCGCGCAGTCGTCAGCGTTACTCACGAAGCCTCCAGGAAGGACACAACTGGTGATGACGGTGGCTGGAGAGCCAAAGCCATCGCCATCAAAATCGCGAAACCACTCTGGGGCGTCGGCGGCGGTGTCATCGTCGATGATGCCATTGCAATCGTTGTCTTTTCCGTCACAATACTCGAGGCCAAAGGGGCTGCTGAGCGGGTCGAAGTCGTCGCAATCAAGGCCGTTGCCCACATGGCCTTCGGGCATATCGCAGGCATCGACCATGACATCTGGATTGCCGAAAGCGTCGCGGTCGGCATCAAGAAACCATTGGTTTGGATCGAGGGCATCATCACCATCGACCTCTCCGTCGCAGTTGTCATCGATGCCGTTGCAAAACTCATCCGCATCGGGGTGGACTTGTGGGTCTGTGTCGTCGCAATCACCGCCCCGGCCAATGCGGTCGGTCGGGCGCGAACAGGCCTCGAGGCCAGTACTTTCGTCGCCAAACCCGTCGTCGTCCAGGTCGAGGAAATAAGCGCGCATCAAACCTTCGTCGATTTGACCATCGCAGTTGTTGTCGACACCATCACAGAACTCGGTGGCGGAAGGGTTGATATTTGGATTGCCATCGTCGCAGTCCACATCAGCGGTGTGGCCGTCGGCGTCAGCATCTATTGGAGGATCATCGCCATCAGACACACCCGTGTCGCCTGAGCCCAGCAATGGTGCTGCGCTCAAGGCTTTGTCGTCGTCTCCACCACATGCGGCCAATGAAGCGAGAAAAGTCAAAAGTATCGTGTATCGCATGGGTTTTGCTCCAACTCAAACAGAAGCGCAGCGTACCACGACAATTGAACCAGACCAAACCCCATTTAAGGAAGGCATCCGCAGCTTGTCCTGACATGGTTTTTAACGCGCACACCTGTCCCTGATAATTACTGATAGGGTATCGACGCGTTCACCTCTGGCTGTATTTTCAGCCACCGCATAATCTTAAAAAAGGCCTTCAAAATGACTTCTTCCCTGCGTAATATCCTTGCTTTTTCTTCGGCGACTTTTAGCCTTGCGGGTTGTGATGCAGCCAAAGATGCGGCGACGGCCGCGATCGAGGGCGGCGCACAAACTTCATATTGTGAGGCTGTTTGCGATTGGGCGGTCGGGTGCAGCGGCGAAGAGGATGCGCTCGATGCTTGCCTTGAGGCCACACGGGCTGCCGACGCCACCTGCGCCGGGGCGGAGAGCGGTGATTTGGAACCCGTCGACAGAACCCTCGTCACCGAGTGCGTGACCAGTATGGCCGATGATACCTGCGAAGGACTGACCGGTTCGGTCGACCAACAAACCCTCGCGGTCCCCTCTGCGGCGTGTTTGGCCTCAGAAGGCACCGCTGCTGCCGATGCTTATAATGCTGCCCGTGCAGCGACACAGTCCTCTGGAACGGACTTCTGCGATGATTTGGGGACGAGCATCTGTGCCCATGTTGTGGACTGCTTGGTGGGTGACCTGGGTGTCGACGAGGCCACCGATGCGCTGTTGACTGCATGCGAAGACACCGCCATCTCGGCCTTGGTGTCGAGCTGCAAGGGTGTTGATTTAGAAGCCAGCTACGGTACCGACCCAAACCTCAACCGGATGGGTGCCAACACCTGCGCCACCACCCTCGACGGCCTGGCCGATAGCTGCGATGTCTTTTCGGCAGCAGCGTGGCCAGCCGAATGCGGTGCAGTGGTTGTCGATGCCAGCGCATTGCCCGGCATGGTTAGCGGCCTGCTTAGCTTCGCTGAGAGTTACGGCGTGACGCC
>DBIS01000157.1 GCA_002296975.1 Deltaproteobacteria bacterium UBA796
GCCAAACGTAAATCTCGTGGTGCAGGACGCAAACCAGGCGAAGACGGCCCTCGGCCATCTCCCTCGAGACCATGGCAGGCGTAGCACTGCCGCACATACATCTGTCGACCGTTATCGAGAGAGCCTGCGCTGATGGACACACCTCCCAAAGTCACGGGTTCGGTGATGGCCTCCTCAAAGGCCAATGGGTCCTTGCACGCTGTAGCAGCGAGCAAAGAAACGGCGAAAAGCGCGGATGTGTTGCGTCCAAACATGGTGACCTCTTGCCTCAAAACACGTAAACGAGTGAAAAAATAACCAACCACACCGCCCCAACAAAGTGCCAAAACATACTGGCCATTTGAGCTTTTGAGGCGCGGATTTCCGGATGGCATGCACGCGGTGCTGACACGTACATCCAAAGTAGAATTCCCAATCCAGCCAACACATGCAGCGCGTGGAAGATGGTGAGAAAATAGAAAATAGAGGCATAAGGCCCAATGGCCAGAGTGAGCCCAGCATCCCAAAGCTCAACCCACACGGTCGCCTGCAGCCCAATGAAGAGCGTGCCAAGGACGATGGCAACCATCGCTAGACGCCGAAAGCCATCCACTTGGTTTGCGGCGAGCTTTTTGCGCGCAGCCTCAAGTGCCATGCTGCTGCCAAACATCAGGACCGTGATGATGCTCGGCACCAAAACCGGCGCCTCTGGCACACCCGGAGGTGGCCACGCTACAGCGCGAATCCGCAACAAACCATAAGAGTAAAACAAGCCCATAAACATCATCGAAAACGACACCAAGGTGAGAATCATCCCCACGTGATTGGTCGCACGGTGTGCCCGCTCCGGAGGGAGGGAGGCGATGCTCGAAATTGGGGTAGCGATACTCATTATTGCTCGGCCTAGCCCTTGGTCTCGTCAACAGCAGCGTCGTCCGTATCCTCATCTTCGGCATGGCCCTCTGCACCCGGCAGTTGAGGCTCTGAACCATCCAAAGTCTCCCACTGACCCTGCCAGTCCTTACCGAGATTCTTGATGCACACAGGGTTCGAATACTCGTGTGGTCCGCAGGTCACGATTGGAATTTTGGCGAAGTTGTAAACAGGAGTAGGGTTTGGAACACTCCACTCCAGTGTCCCAACCTTCCACGGGTTCTGCTCACACTTTTTCTCTTTAAAGAAAATACTGTGGAACCAGTTGTACACGAAGAACACCTGACCAAAAGCCAGGAAGAAAGCGAAATAACTGGTAATCTGGTTGATGCCCAAAAGCTGCTGAGTGAAGGCGTACTGGAAGGGGTCGTACAAGCGACGAGGTTGCCCGGCATAACCAGCGATCATCTGGGCGATAAACACACCGTTCAGACCAATAAACGAGAACCAGAAGTGCCATCGAGCCAGACGATCATCCATCATCGTCCCGAACATTTTCGGGAACCAGAAGTAGATTGCACCAAAGGTACCCAAGAAGGCAGCAGAGGCCATCGTGAGGTGGAAGTGACCCACAACAAACATGGTGGCGTGCAGGTACAAATCTGTGGTGATGGTAGCGAGAGGTAAACCCGTGAGCCCACCAGACCCAAACACGAAGATTGTCCCGAGGGCGAACATCATCGGCACAGTTTTGCGCATCGAGCCATGGTACATCGTGTGAAGCCAGTTGAGGAACAGAAGCTCTGCTGGCACGCTAATAATCAGCGTGAGCATCATGAAGCTCTTGCCCAGCAACGGTGCCATGCCCGTCGAATACATATGGTGCCCGTACACAACCGCTGACATCACACTGACCGCCGTCATGGCCCACACGGAGCCTTTATACCAATAGGCAGGCTTGCGGCTAAAGAAGCTCACGAAGTCGCCCACGAAGCCCCAGGCTGGAAGAATCAGGATGTACACTTCGGGGTGGCCGAAAATCCAGAACAGGTGCTGGAAGAGGATTGGATCGCCTGCATTTTCGCCAGCGAGCGCACCGGCCACATAAAAACTCGTTCCGAACCAACGGTCCAAGAGAAGCAAAAGTGCCCCACCAGCCAACACTGGAACGAACAACACGTTCAAAATGGCGGTCAAAAACTGACCCCAAACCGTGAGTGGGATTCGATCCCAGGTCATGCCAGGCGCACGCAACCGAATCACAGTTGTGATGTAGTTCACACCACCCATAATTGTCGCGGTACCCGTCATGAAAATGGCGAGCACAAATAGGCTTTGGCCCCAACCGGGCGTGCCTGCATTTCCAGACAACGGTGGGTAGGTTGTCCAACCCGCAGCCGCTGTACCATAAGGCACCATAAAGCTAACTAAAACCATGCACCCGGACATGAACCATGTCCAAAATGACAAGGTGTTCAGCAATGGGAAAGCCATGTCCCTGGCACCGATCATCAAGGGGATGGTCAGGTTTCCAAAGGCCCCAATCATCATGGGCGTGATCGCCCAGAAAATCATGATCAGACCATGGCTGGTGAACAAGCTCGTGTAGTGACCCGGGGTGATGACACCGCCAGAGTCGGAGAAAAATATCTGCCCAAGAACCGGTACAGGCTGCCCTGGGTAAGCCCATTGCCAGCGAATAAACATCGCTTGGAGGCCACCCAAAAGGAGAAAGATGAGTCCCCCCCAAAGAAACTGCTTGGCAATGACTTTGTGGTCACCCGACCAGATGTACTTGGCGATGAAGGTGGTTGGGGGAGAATGAACAGCCTGGAGCTGGTCGTATGCATTTTCAGGTACAGCCATGACTTACAGCTCCTTCCAGGGCCAGCCCCAATGCGAATCCGCATCGTCGGGGTTGTAGGCCAGTGCAGACTGGTGAGAGCTTTCCTCTAACCATGCCTCGTAATCTTCTTGAGAGAGCACCGTCATCAGGCCCTTCATCTTGTAATGAAAGGAGCCACAATGCTCGGCACAGGCGATATCGTACTCGCCCACTTCGCTTATTTGGAACCAAAGTGGATTTACCGTCCCTGGAACCGCATCGGTCTTGACCCGGGCATTCGGTACATTGAATGCATGAATGACGTCAGAGCTCGTAAGCTGAATCAGGATCGGCCTGTCCACTGGAATCCGCATGTCGTTAAGCGTCACAACGTCGTCGGCCGTATTCCACTGGCCGTCCGGACCCGCATAGCGCATGTCCCACGCCCATTGATGAGCGTTGATCTCGATGCGCACGGTGTCGGGATTACTGTCGATCTCCTTAAAGTTCCAAAAGACCTCGTCGAGGTCCTTCATGGCGTTGATATACAGGTTTCCGTCAACCACCAGAAAAATCACACCAGAGATGGTCATGGCCACAGCAATTTGCTTGCCAGCGTCGCCGTGGTCGTATTGGGCTGGATGGCTCTCATCGTGCTTGAACATCGCGACTGCCATCCAGGCGACCATCAGCACAAACAGAATCAACAAAAACCACATGGTGATGTTGATGAGCCATGTGATTCGGTGTCCATCCAAGGAGACATCCCGAGGCATATCGAGCCCGGTCTCCTTTTCGACAGCAGCGAACACATCAAGAGGCATGCCAAACAGAACAAGCGCCACGCCCAAACGGGCCCAGAGCAACTGAAGACGGTTCAATAGTTCCATAACGACTACTCGGTGTCGGTAAGGGTAAGACTGGGGTCTGCCGCTGCACGACGCAGGGCAGGAACAACAGTCGCAACAATCAAAAATGGCACCACAATCATGGCACCCAAAAGCACACTTCCCGCTGTACCGGCCTCATCGCGAACCGCGCAATAAGGACACGCAAAGGCAGCTGTGGGCGTAGCCAACGCGACGAGCGCACCGGCCCCGAGCCACCAACGGGATAAAACACTCATTACAGCTGTGTCCACATCAGGCGCCAAAGACCATCTGCGATGAGCACTGCCGCATAAAGGAATGGAAGGGCCATCACGGCAGCGATACCGTTCCGAATGGACAGGGTGTCGTGAGACAGGTGCATAAAGAACCAGGCCACGATGCAAGCCTTTACCAGGGCCATCCCGACCAAAGCAGAGATGAGCAACATCTTGTCGATGCCAGGGACAAATACGACGCCGACCTCGAGCACGGTGAGGACAAAGAGTAGCAGGAAGATGACCCAATACTCTTTTCGGTTGATGTGGACATGGCTTGTGTCAGTCGTCATCGAAAACTTCCTTAGGCCGGAATCAAGTAAATAAAGGTGAAGACCAGAATCCACACCAAGTCGACAAAGTGCCAAAACAACCCACACAGTTCAATGTGGTTGTAGTTTCCGCCTTCGTACTTGCCCAGATAAGTCCGAAAAGCCATCACAAAGATGTAAACCGTACCCGTCAAAACATGAAGGCCATGAAAAGCGGTGATCAGGTAAAATGTCGAAGCCCGATGGGAGTTACCAAAAATGAGGCCGTCGGCGATAAGTCCGTGGTGATGAAACAAAACCGCGAAAGTGCCGAAGTACTCTTGGGCCTGGCCACATAGAAACAACACACCACACATGCCCGTGACGAGCAGCCAACGTAGCGCTGATTTGCGATCGTTTTCTACCGTGGCGGCGTAGGCCATAACCATGGTGACCGATGAACAAATCAGCAAAAAGGTCAGTCCAGCCGTAAAGTTAATCCCGAACTCTTGGGGCTCACCGGGCATGACCCATTGCTCTGAGCCGCCGCGAAGAATTCCGTAGGCGATCAAGAACCCCGCGAAAGTCAGTGCGTCAGACAGCAGAAAGACCCACATACCGATTTTACCGAGAGAAGCGGAGCCCGTCCACTTGTCCTCGGGCCACTGGTCGAAAGGCAGCTCGTGGTGATGGTCGTCAGCAGCATGTGAACCCATCGAACCCTCCAGCACCCGAACTTTTCTGGGCGCAACTCTCAAGATTAATTGGCCATACAGCGCCACAAGGCGACGCGTGCGCTCTCGTACCACACTAAACTGGGCCGCGCAAGCACCACAAGGTGGCCGCCCTAGTGCCCAAGACTCCAACATTCCTCCACACTTATGAGACACGGGGAAAGCCTTAATTGTGCAAGAAACCGAGGTAAAACCCCGAGATTTAGCACCTCACAGACCACCTACCACAACAGTGACTTTGCAGTGTAAATGGTTGCTGGATAGACGCCACCAATGACAAAAAGTAAACAACATTCCGGACCTTGGCTCGAAAGGGTCGTCGGCAGTGGCTGGTTTTGGGCCGCCACGATCGCCCTCATCTTTGGGAGCACCATCTTGCGTGCCGTCCTGACGGAAGTGCCTCAGGCCCCTGCCAAATACGGAGTGGTGCCCGAATTTTCGCTCACCGACCAGTCTGGAGAAACCTACGGGTCTGCCGACTTGTTGGGTAAAATCTGGGTATCAAACTTCATCTTCACGCGATGCACCACTGTTTGTCCCATCTTTTCAGACAAAATGTCCACCCTACAAAAACGCACCAACAAGGCGGCCAACGGTCTTCAGCTGGTCTCGTTTTCGGTGGACCCCGACTTCGATACGCCAGAGGTACTCGCCGAATACAGCAAGCGTTTCAGCGCAAACCCATGGTACTGGCACTTCTTGACGGGCCCCACCGAGCAAGTGCGGTCGGTGGTCATCGATGGCATGAAGACCTTCATGGGTGAGGCCGCGGAGGTGGATGCACCCGATGCCCTCATGCACGGCTCACACTTTGTCCTGATCGACCCCAAGCTCAATATTCGAGGCTTTTACCAGGTCGAAGACGAGGAGACCGTGGACCGCCTCTTGTTGGACATTCAGCTGGTCATCAACGAACGAAACTAAAGCGCTTAACAACAAAAAAGGAGGGTCGACCATGATGGGCGACCCTCCTTTTTGTGGCTGCTACCCCGCCCTACTTGGCGTAAGCAGTCGCCTCAGCCTCGGCCTGAACGCCTGGCCTCCAGCTACCCGAAGCCACCAACAAGTTGGCACCAGCTACCCGGAGAAGGTTGTCTGTGGTCGAGCCGATGTCCTCGGAACCACCGTCGATTCCCACCCGGCCCAAAGCCAAAGCCCAAGGCTTAGCCTCGATCGTGTAATCGCGAAGGGCTGCGACGGTGTCGCCGGTCAAGCTGAGGGTTTTAACCGCAAGCCCAGCCTTTTTAACCAACTTCGAGGCTGCCTCAAGGTGCTGCTCCAGCAAACCATTCTCAGTCTTATCGTCTCCCATCACTGTTACGATCTCAATGGCCTTATCTGCCTTGATCGCAAGGGTGATTGCACCCTTAAGGGCGCCGTAACTCTGAGCCGAACCATCGAGCGCCACGGCGATATCACCTGGGCTTGAGAGTCCATCCACTTCGGTGTTGCGAACAATCAAGGTATCGACCTCGGTGCGCCGCAGCACACGCTCGCATACCGAACCGACTTGGCTGTCACGAACAGCACCTTGGCCCAGTGCGCCCATAATGAGCAGATCGTAATCGTCATCGCGGATATCACCGACCAAGGCTTCAAAGTTACGACCGTCGAAGTGCTTGCGCTCGAAGTTGAGCCCTTTCTCTTCGGAGAGCGCACCCATTTGGTCCAAATATGAGTCGGAGATCAAATGAAGACCGCGGGCAATCAGTGCATCGTGAATTTTACGTTGCTTCTCGAGTTCATTTTCCTCTTTGTATTCCTCAGGAAGCGTGAACTCCATTTGCTTGAAACGCACATCGTGCAACTTGGCGGCGTAAACATGGCTACCCACCAGGCGGGCTTCAAAAAGTTCGCCTAGCTCAACACCGAGCTTCATTGCGGCATTTGAGTGATCGGAGTTGTCGAGAGGAACGTGGATGCTGTTGTACATGTAAGGGGTCTCCTGTTGAGGTCGGAAACCATTATCGCGAGTCCAGCTTTACCGCCAACGGTCTTGGCCCGAATATGGGCTTGCGTACTCTTCCCCACCGTGTCACCTGCCCAAGATGCCGTCACTTCCAGAAAATCCCGGACTCCAGGTGATGATCATACTTGCTTGTGTCGGCATTCTGAGCTTGGTACTCGGCACCGCCGGCGCGGCCTTTCGACGAGACCGTACAGCACTCAAAGCCCTCGGTGGCCCACTCGTCGGCCTCATCGTCATCTTAGCCATGGGCCGCACCATCGCCGGGGCACACCTACCCTTGATGGGCTCGATCGTGTTGTGGGCCGCTTGGACCAGCCAAACAACGGCAAGGCCCTTTAACTACTTTGGGATTGTCGCCGCTGCGGGCTTAGGCAGCGCACTGATTGCCGGCTTATTTCTTTTTTGAGCCGCCCTTTAAATCTGGAGAAAAGCTGGCCCGCAACATCACCGCCGAGGCCCACAGTGCCACCGCGATAAAAAACCAATTGTAAGGGCTCGCAGGATCCCCTGCGCCGAGAGCCTTGCCCTGCTTAAGCAGCAGACTCATCGCCTTGATACCCACCAAAAAACTCATCAGCCGGGTAAATCGCCTGTATTGCCGAAGCAGCAATGCCGGAACGATACCGACGAGCGCAGCACCCAGCACAAAGAAACCCCACCACGGCACCCCGTAAAAGTCGTGACGGCGGTCAGGGGTGAGTTGAAGCCAAGCCCCGAAAAGGTAGACCACGCCGTACAGCCCATACGCAAGGGCCGCCCTCGAATAAGGGCGGCGCCATACCGAGACGAACGCTTCTATTTGGCTGCCAGATCTGCCCCGTGCTCGCCGTGGTCATCATGATCATGATTGCCAGGCTCCGTAATCCAAACAACCATTGCAACCAATGCGAAGAACAACAGCACACACACGCTGACCACCACTGTCGCGTAGCCGATCGCTGGGGTGAAAGCCGTGACAGAGGTGTCCTCGAGAATCTCATAAACATGCCAGTGCTGGCGCAAAGCTGAGCGCACAAAGCCCATCAACGCCATCAACCAAGTGAACGACACCGCCAGGAAAATGAGCGTGTACTGTGAGCGCCGACTCACCTCACCCCAACGAATACGACCCACCTCTTTAGCGTTCTTGAAGAGCTTGACGTCGATGACCATGACCAGAAACATCACCACCAGGACGCTGAGCACCTGGTAAGGCGACATCGCGACCCGCTTGGTCGACTCCAGCCACATTTCTGGAATGTAGCCACCGACACCAATCACAATCACCACTGCAGCACCAATACCAAAGAGCGCTGCCTGAATCATTTTACCGGTCTTAGCCCAAGGCACTGTGGCCTCAAGGTTGCCCCGCCTGTACAGAATAAAGCTCAAGAATGTGGTCAAAATCATCAGGTTGACCGCAGTGTTCTTGGCACTCATGACACCAAGCAAACCGAAGATCGGGTGGTTGGTGCCACCGATGGCCGTCACCTCGGCGGATGTCATGTAGACCTGCAAAGACTTGGGCGTCGCCCAAACCAGAACGCAGACCGTGATGACTGCGAGCAGCCACTTGATCCAACCTGCGTAGCGTTCAGCGCCTTCGATACGGTCCATTCCCAACCACAAATAGTAGTTGGCCGCCAAAAACAGTCCGCCGATGAGCACCGCTTGCATAACGAAGAGCCATGAAAGAATGCCGCCCATCATGTATATGCCCAATTGTTGGTTGAACATGTAGATTTCGTAGCCGA
>DBIS01000231.1:0-6435 GCA_002296975.1 Deltaproteobacteria bacterium UBA796
CGGTTGAGCCAACCAGAAAGAACAGCACCATCGAGGTGAGGCGGCTGTTTTCTTCCATTGCACCCTTGAGGGCTTTGAGGGTCAGCCGTTTGTTGGCAGCCGCCAAGGCCATCGCGCCCGTGGCCCCAAGGGCACCGGCCTCTGTGGGGGTGGCCACGCCAAAAAAGATGCTGCCCAAGACCACGAGAATGAGCAACAGAGGCGGCACCATCACAAAGAGCACACGTTTGGCCAGGGCCATGCCGCGCTCGGTCCGATCCTCAGCGGGTAAGGCGGGTGCAGCTTCGGGATTAAAATAAGCCACCCCGATCACAAAAAGCCCGAACATTGTCGCGAGCATGATGCCCGGAACCAATGCACCAACGAAAAGGTCGCCTACGCTCACGCCCAGCTGGTCGGCCAAAACGATCAGCACCACGGAGGGTGGAATGATTTGGCCCAAAGTCCCCGAGGCGGCGATGACCCCAGTACTCAGCCATGGTGCGTATCCATAGCGGGACATGACCGGCAAAGAGATGAGGCCCATCGCCACCACACTCGCGCCGACCACGCCGGTGGCCGCGGCCAGCAATGCGCCGACGAAGACCACAGCCAAGGCCAGTCCACCCCGCAGGCCTCCAAAGAGCGCGCCGATGGTGGTGAGCAAGTCTTCGGCGAGTTTGGACTTCTCGAGCATGGTTCCCATAAAAATAAAGAAGGGCACCGCGAGCAGCACATAGTTGGACATGATGCCAAACAGCCGCTCTGGAAAGGCGTAAAGGAATGTCCATTGAAAGATGTCCAAAGAGACACCGATCACGGCAAATATCAGGGCTGTCCCGCCAAGCGCGAAGGCCACGGGATAGCCAGAAAAAATGAGCAGAAAAGCAGCCACGAACATGAAGGGACCAAGCAAATCTGGGTTCATGGCTCGTCGCCTTTTAGGATCAGGATGCGTTTGCCGATTTCGGCACAGCCTTGGGCGAAGAGTAAGGCAAAGCAAACCATCATCATGGTTTTGATCGGGTAGCGCACAAGTCCGCCTGGGTCGGGTGAAACCTCCAAGACCGCCCAAGAATTTCGCACCGCGGGCCAGCATAAAAACAGGGACCACGCACAAAATGGCAACAAAAATATGAGGCCGCCAATGATGTCCAACCAAGCTTTGTTGCGGATGCTTAGGCGGCTGTAAAGGACATCGACCCGCACATGTTGGTCGCGCTGGAGCGTGGCGGCAGCACCGAGCAAAAAGATCATGCTAAACAGCTGCCATTGCAGCTCGATGTAGGCGTTTGAACTCAAGTTGAGTCCGATGAATTTTCCGCTATACCGCGCGACAGCGTTGAAGGAACCGACCAAGACCATCAACAGTGTGAGCCAAGCGCTCAAGGCACCCACACGGGAGGATATCGAATCGATGATGGAGATAAAGCGTGGCACCCGGTGTATCCTCAGGGTGTCAGCTATCCCGAGGGGAGATGACTGGGTGGAATTCGTCTTCGCGAGCGTGGTGGCTGTGTGTCAGTTGGCTTTGGCCGGACTGGTATTTTTAAGTGTTTCATGGCCGGATCGGAGCCCGTCTTGGATGCTCAAAGTACCGCTGATTTGGCGGCTTTCGGCTTTGGCGCTCTGTTCGGTGTTGGCGGGAGCGGTGATCCAGCTTGCAGGGGTCGCGCACCGCAGCCATTGACAGGGATGCGACCTTGGTTAGATGCTCCGGGCTTGGGCCTTTGGGTCAAGCACGCACAAGATGACGAGGCTTGGTAGCTCAGCTGGTTAGAGCACACGGTTCATACCCGTGTTGTCGGCGGTTCAAGTCCGCCTCAAGCCACCATCTTGTTGCACCGCCAAATTCAGGCTTCGCGAGTGACCGCGAAGAGCCACAAAGCAGCGCGCAGCGTGCTTTGTATGACATTGAAACCAAGCGAACTTTTGGTCTTTGTGACAGCTCTGCGACCAAGTGTATTTTCGGGTGACAAATCGGTGACGGGCCTTGGATTAGGCCGCTCAAAGCTGTAAAAGGTGGTCGTTGCTCAAGCTGCGTCAGATCGACCAGTCCCCTGAGTACAGTGTGCACTTCATTTATTTCCCAGAAAGAAATTCCAGGACGACACCATGAATCGCCTCCAAACTTCATTGACAAGCTTGGCCCTCGCAGCGACCATCTCGGGCTGCGGCTCAGAGAAAGCCCCCACAACCGCAGAGGACGGCACTCCCGTCACCATGCAATGGGAGCAGGGCCAAACATTCTACCTGGCCGCATCCTATCGTCGCACCGCTGTGATGACTGACGAAAACCCAGTCGATATGCAGGCGGCTTTCGATGGCACCGCAATTCCAAGCTTTGGCGAAAGCTGGACCGAAGATGTCATTTGGACCTACCAAGTCGTCGAGTCGGACTTTCTGCCCGATGCCGATGACGAGCTGTTCCGGTTCTCAGCCACCGACAAAGGCATGGAGCCTCTCGCCGTCATCAAGGCCAGCCTCGACACTTATATGAACACCGATGAAGGGCTGCTCGATGCAGACCCCGTTGTTTATATGGTCTTCCGCGAAGACAGAGACCGCATGGTCGGTCTCATCACCTTCGTCAATGTGGACGGTGAGCGCGAGGAGCGCGCCTATTCTACTTCTGAGCTGGACCGCTCATGGTCAACCTTGAGCCAGTCCATGCTCACCAAAGCACCGACCTATCTCGCACCCTTCTCCGCACGGTGGGGCAACGATACCCGCAAACTTGAAAACGGTGCAGAGATCGAGTCGGTCAAAGTCGACGATTCCACGACCGATGTGTACTACACCGACGAAATGGGCGGCGATATGGTGGTGAGCCGCTACGAGGTCGGCCAACCGTGGCCAAGCTGGACCACATCCAGCAATGTTGACGTTCGGATGCTCTCCACCACCGACATCGACAACCTTCGCTTTAACCCGGGTGGCATCAACCCCATGCCCGACTCGGACAACTTTGATTACCGCGAAGCGCTCAAAACATCCATCGACATCGATGTCGCACTCAAGCTCGACTTGGCCGCTCTCGAAACCGGTGAACTGGTCGCAGAAGTCGCCCAAGAGTTCAAGCCCTGGGCTGGCTCCTGGTGGTCACTTCGTAAAGGTCTGCTGATCTGGGGCTACGACGGACGCCCAACCTTCTCAAAAGAAATCCGCGCCGATGTCGACCCGCTCAAGAAAGACTTGGACAAGTTGTCTGCTGAGCTGCGCGACATGGACGAAGACGACGAGGGTCGTGAAGAGAAGCGCGAGCAGTACAGCGAAAAACAAGGTGAGTTGGTCGAGATTATCAAGGGTTTCTACAACGGCCTTCTCGAAGACCTTGATGGTGGAAAAGTCGTCATTGAAGACGGGAAAATCATCAAGGCTGCCATCGGCGAAGCCGGCGAAGCGGGTGCTGAGGATGGTTGGGAGTACGAACTCAACAAGCTCTCGCCCATGGATAAATACGCTGTGACCCAGTACCTCCAAGGCAACGCCTACCCCAACCCCTTCCTTATCTCCGGTTGGGAGATTTTGAACTCTTACAACCCCGGTGGTGAGAGCTGGTGGGGACACTGCAACGGTTGGGCTGCTGCCGCCATCTTGCTTCATGAGCCCCGTGAGGCTGTGACCTTCGAGGCCGGTGGCGTAGACATCGAGTTCACTACAGCCGACCAAAAAGGCTTGATGACCGAATCTCATTACGGCGTGTACAGCCAGTTTTATGGCGGCCGATACAACGGCGAAGACGATGATGTCTCGGACCTCAGCCCGAAGGCCTTCCACCAGATTGTGTCCTTCTTCATCGATGAACTGGGCGTGCCCATGGTCTTTGACACCACAGCCACTGAGGCGGTTTGGAACTTCCCTGCCTACGGGTACAAAATGTCCGTGAAAGAGACAACAGACCCTGACGCTGCCAAGTTGGTCAACGTCAACACGGCATCTGTCCAAACGCTCGCGGCTCTTCCTGGCATCGGCGAGGTCATCGCTGAACGCATCATCGAGTATCGCTACTACAATGGCGCGTTTCAAAGCGTTGAAGAGCTCAAAACCATCGAAGGTATCGGCGATGAGCGCTTTGAATCGATGGCAGGTCTGGTCACAGTCAATGCCATGCAGCGCAGCTTCGACATCTCCGCTCGTGTGACGCTCACCTCAGACGGTGTCGATGAGACACATGTCGACGGTGACGAGCCAAAGAACTTCACCGACACTTGGGGCTATAGCCTCGAGACAGATGCCGATGGTGTCGTGGTTGGCGGTGAGTGGAAGAACGAAAAGGACCACCCAGACTTCGCTTGGATTCCGTACCACAACACAAGCCGTCGTGAGACCGGTGGTTCTGAGAACCCCTTCCTCTCATACGGTGCGCTTATCGATGTCGTCGGCGATGACATCGAGCGCAACTAGTAAAGCGTCATGAATCGCTTCTGGTTGGGGTCCTTCCTGATTCTTTGCGCCTGTGGTGCTGTGACATCACAGCCCAAAGTCACCGTAGAAGAGGATGAATGGGTCTCGCCAGACGATGGCGATATCCTGGGGATCGTTGTTACGCCCGATTTGGTAATTGTCCCGGTCGGAAGTTCTATACAGCTGGAGGCGCTCGGGTTGAAAGACACCCGAGAGACCATTTCGCTGACCGACGCTGTGGCCTGGGCGTCGAGTGACGCTTTGGTCGCCACCATCAGCAATGACTTGGGCCAAGAGGGCATGCTCGTCGGGGAGAGTGCGGGGGTCACAACCATCTCCGCGGACTTTGGTGGCTTGGGCTCGGCCCCTGCGAGAATCACGGTTACCGATGCCGGCCTTGAACGCTTGGCCATCACCCCGGGCGCGCTGACTGTCGGCTTGTGGGACACGGTTCAGTTGTCCGCTGAGGCCACCTTTTCCGATGGAAGCTCCTCGGATGCTTCGAGTCAAGTTCGGTGGATTACCGGGGACGGATCGGTGCTGCAGTTGAGCGGCAGTGGCGAGCTCGAGGCCACGGGCTTGGGGGCGACGACGGTTCGCGCCGAATGGAATGGTGTTGCCTCAGAGTCGGTCGATGTCGAGGTGGTCACGTCCGTCGACGCATCGTCTGCCGACCTGTATTTTGACTGGGTCAGCGGTGTCATCGACGACGGCATCTTTGAGGTCATGGTCAGCATTCACAACGACTCCGATGCACCAGTCTACGATATTTGGCTCGATCTGTTTGTAGACCCTGACTACACGCCCGGGTACGGCGATTGGCCGGACTGGTACCACCAGGTTGAATACTTGGGCCCAAATGAGTCGACCACCGTGGTGATGAGTGCCTCTACATCGGCGTCGGTTCACACCTACGCCTTGTTGTTGGACTCGCTTCAGATGGTGCCCGAGACAAATGAGTCCAACAACCTCTACGAGGGGTCAACTGACGATTTTGTTGGCTCAGGCGGTGGAGGCTCCGATCTGCTTCCCAATCTTGAGATTAGCTATGTCGGCGGGGTTTCTGGCCTGGAGGAAACCGAATATTGGGTGGATGTGACCAACAACGGCGAAGGTTCATCATCCAGCTTTTATGTTGACGTTTTTCACGATCTTGATGAGAGCGAGGAGCCGTTGTCGTTCGCAGACGGCGATGCTTATCAGTTTTTTGATGGGGGCCTAGCCGCCGGCCAGACCGAGTATATTACGCTGTTTGTCGACGCGACCTGCGATGCTTGTGGCGCTTGGGTGGTGGTGGATATCTACGATATGGTCGAAGAGTCCAACGAATCGGACAACAGCAGATTTTACGCTGGGCCTTAAGCTTTAGCGACGGCGTCGCGCGAGTCCGACGAGACCAAGCAGCAATGCCCATCCGGTTTGTGGGGCGAGTCCTTTGGTGGTGCACCCACAGCCTTTGACGCATCGATCGGAGGCATTTGTATCTTGGCCGCCACTGTCACACGGGGCTCCATCCTCAGCATCTGCAGCAGACGAGGGCGCTACAAATCCGCTGTCATCTTCATCGAGCCCCAGCGCCACCAGGTCGAGGGTAATCACGGCCACATAAGGCAAAAACCCCTTGTCCCAGGCCACCAGCAGTTGGTCGGTATACCGGGCGAAGGATGGTCTGGCTGAGCCCATGCCGGAGCCATCGGTGTTGTCGGAAACTTTGATTGTCTCGAGGGTGTTGAAGTCGTTGTCGAGTACGGCCACATACACATCGCCATCATCGGACAAATACTGGCCTGGGGTGGTCACACCCAAAAATGCGAGCAGCCAATGATCGCCGACCCGCATCAAAGCTTGGGGCCAGAAATGGCGAGAAAGGCTTGGGATGGGTGAAAAGCGGACCCGGTCGTCAATGCTGAGGTCGCGGTTTATCCAGATGGCCTGAAGCCCAGGGTCAGTGTGGTCACCGTTCGCGATCATTAAAAAACGGTCGGAGTCCTTGTCATAAACAAAGGCCGCACCCGAGATATGTGCGTTGGTGTCGATGGTGTGGGTGTC
>DBIS01000231.1:6771-23176 GCA_002296975.1 Deltaproteobacteria bacterium UBA796
GTCGATGGTGTGGGTGTCGATAACGGTGGCATCAGGGCCGATCTCAAAGAAGGTCGCCTTGAAGTCTGAATGATTGGTGAAGGCCACACCTTGTAAATGCTCGGAGCAAATCACTGGCATGTCATTGTGTGCGCGTTCTGGGGCGTTCGTTTCGACCTCTCCTTGGGCCAAAATATCCCAGTCCAGGCCATAGCGGGCGGCCCTCGCGCCATCGTTGGTGACGTTGATGGAGTACACATGCAAAAAGCTGCCATCAGGGCACCGCTGAATGCCGTGATCTTTGGTGTTCTCCCACTCAGCCAGTCTCATTTGAGACGAGACGTCCATCTCCAAACTGTCACTCATGGGTGTGACGGAGTAGCCCGGCACCCCAGCAACCTCTCGGTGGTGGGTCAGCCACCAGCCGCCATCGGTGGTGTTGGTAAACACCCGAACCCAGTTCAATCCACCCACATCACGCCCAGAGGGGACTTGGTCTGGGGTGGACGAGACGAAGAAGTCACCCGCAATAGCCGGGGTGGACAACAGGGATAGGCCAAGTGCGATGAGTTTCATGCTTAAAGCCTAGCGCGATTAGCTACGTGCCGAAGCTTTGACTGCCGCTGCCGCCGCAGCACCCCGGTCGGAATCGCCGTCGACGATAAAAATAAGTTCTTTGTTTTTGGTGTGGCTGACTTTGCCTACTTTCTTGCCTTTGTTGTTGTGAATACCGATCTTGGCACCCACATACCGGCGGTAGTCCAATGCCACGGTATGGACGGCTCCGCGGGCGCACAAAATTTCCTCGATCGCCTCTTTTGGGAGGTAGCCCTCATTGTTGAAAGAAACCACGATTCGTCCCACATCGAGCGCGTCGATGGTGTCGATAAAAGCCTGTTTAATCCTTGGTTTTGAGTTGAACATGCTTTTTTCTGTGCGGCAGTCAATGCGCTTGCAGGCCACCCCGTACACCTCGGGCTCGTCCCACCTCACCAAGGTCTCCCAAATATGGTAGTTCGACCGGTAGCTGTGCTGATTGTACGGGGGGTCTAGGTAGGCGGCTTGTCCGCTAAAATCTCGTGCAGCTTTGGTGGCGTCTTTTTGGGTAGCCTCCCCCGACCCGTCCAAAAGCTCAGGTACACGGAGGGTCAACGGCTTGTGCGCCCGAGCCGCCCATTGTTTGAGGTAGGCCATCTGAACGCCGGTGGTGCTGTCGACGCGGTCTGCGGCCTCCATCAAACTGATGAGGGCGATTGAGCGCAAGGGCTCGGCCAAGTTGAGCGTGTCGATATGGGCACGGATGGCATCAACCCGAGCGCCGTTGTCTGGGTGAAAAAAGCGGCTGTCCTCGCAATAGGTTTTCGTGAACCAGCCCGCTTTGGGAGGGACCTTCGACAAAGATGCGATCAAGGTCGTAGCTGGCGCTAACCAAAGCCTGCGATCAGCCTCTATGTAGCATCTGGCGATGGTCGCGGCGTAGGCGTTGTGGTCGTTCGCGCTCACCTCAAATCCGGCACGCTTGAGCACTTGTCCCACCCGGCTGGTCCCCGAAAAGACATCCAAGACCGCTGCGTGTTGGGGAAGATCGGCGAGTGCCGATAAGATGGAGTCGACCAGCAGGCGTTTGGAGCCAATATATTTGATCATCGCCCTGGCCTTCGCTTTTGCTTAAATTTGTTTAGGCCCGCTTTATTCAGCAAAGGCTGTATGGCCGAAACCTTCAATGCAGCGGCGAAAATTCCAAAGCTTAGCCCGCCGACAGCACAAAGGCCGAGCACCCGAAATATGCCCATGGGGGGCAGCAGCATGTCCAAGCCGTAGACGACACAGCCCATGCCCGTGGAGGCCAAGACGATTCGGCCAATCTGCATCAGCAAGCCGTCTCGCCACCCGCCCAAAAGCTTGCGAAGCACCAGCATCATGACCAGGGCTTCGCCACTCACTGTGAGGGCGTGCGAAAGTGGAAGCCCGATCAAGCCAAAGGTGTCCAGTAAGGCCATGGCCACGGGGATTTTGATGATCATCACCACCACCGAAAGTCGCATCGGGGTGTAGGGGTCGCCGATGGCAAAAAAGATGGGCAACAGCACCCTTGTGGCACAAATTCCCGCGACGGCTACCGCATAGCCCCGCAGCACATTCGCGGTGTTGAGGGTGTCCGTCGGCCCGAAAGCCCCGCGCTCGAAGCACATCTCGACCAGGGGGTCTGCGAGTAAAAACAAGCCAACAGATGCAGGGAGCACCCAAAACATCGTGTTCTCGATAGCGTCTGATGCGGTAATTTTGGCCTCATCGCGCTCATTTTTGGCCCATTGAACACTAAATCGAGCCAAGGCGGCGACGGCGATGGCGCCCGCGATCACGCTCATGGGCAACTGTACCAAGCGAAATCCCATCAACAGCCAACTCACAGCACCATCGCCCAGTCGGCTGGCCAACTGAAGCTCGACCAAGAGGTTGAACTGGACGACGACCACGCCCACCAACGCAGCACCCATGAATTTGAGCACACGCCCCATGGCCGGATGGCTGCGGAAAGTAGGGCGAAAGTGAAATCCTTCCTGTTTGAGAGCAGGAAGCTGAATCGCTGCGGTGAGCAGACCCGACACTGTGGCGGCCACAGCCACAGCACCGATGGCGGGTGTGGCGGTGACTGCGCTCCATTCGGGACCAAACACACAGGCGATGATGATGCCGACGTTCAAGATAGCCGGAGCGACCGCTGGCAAGAAAAATCGTCCCCGGACATTGAGCATGCCGCCAAAGAGCGCGGCCAATGAGATGCCAGCTAAAAACGGGGCCATCAACCGAGTGAGCCATGCCGCCAGGGCGACTTTGCCTGCGCTGTCTTCGAAGCCGCTTGCGAGCAAGAGCACCATTGGCTCGGCAGCAAAGAAAATCAAGGCGGTCACAACGCCCAGTACCGCCAGGAGTACACCCGCCAACGCATTGGCCAAGGCCCACGCTCGGGTAATGCCGGCTTTGGCCTCGGTCTCAGCGAATAAGGGCACAAAAATATTGGATAAAGTGCCCTCGGCCAAGAGCTCTCTGAACAAGTTTTGAACCCGAAAAGCCACAAAGAACGCGTCGGCGGTGGCCCCTGCACCAAAGAAGCTGGCAAAGACCACATCACGGATCAAGCCCGAGATACGCCCCAAGCCCTGACCCAAGCCGGCCTTGAAGGCCCGAAGCCGCATCGGAACTGGTTTGGTGGGTGGGGGCATCGCTGTTTCCTAGCGCCCTTAAACCGGCCCGCCAATGGCGATTCTTCATGGTACCGTTGGTTCATGGTGCGCCCACCCCAACTGCGGGGGATCTCCCTGTGTGTCGTCTTTTTGTTTCCCATGATTTTGTGGGCGGCCACAGATGGGCCTGACGCCAGTGGATTGATCTTAATCGACAGTTCAGAGGACGAGGGCCCCCCTCACACTTGGCTCCGCATGGACGCGGGGTTGGCTGTCGCGCCAGGCTTGACGGGCCTTCCCTTCGCTTTCACTTTTGGCGCTTTTACCTTTGACGATGCGACGTTGAGCGCCGACGGGAGCTTGGTGTTTTCTGGCGATGCCGCCCCATGTGTGGGCGACGGCGATTGGATGGGCGTGCTCACCGGCGGGGCTGGCCCCGAGATCACGCGCCGTAGCCTTGGTCGCTATCCCCGCCGGGGCGTGGCCTGGGATTGGGGCAATAGTCAGTTGGTGTTGCTCGAAGACCGCTCAGAGGCCGTGATTCATGTGGCGAGCGTGTCCGATGGGCGTGGAATGGGGGCTCAAGCCGGCCCTGGGAGTGGGGTGACCTGGGGCTGTGGTGACGGCCCGCGGCCCCATGAGGCATCGGCTTGGATATCCTCAGCTGAGACGAGGTCCGTGGCCCATCTCCGGTCTACCGCCACCCTGCGCCAAGCGTGGTGGGGTAGCCACGCAGCCTCATTTTTTGGGGAGTCGGCCAAGGCTGGCGAATGTAATGGTGACGGTCTTAGCGAGGTGTTGGTCGGTCAACCTGAAGCGGACAAGGCCCTGCTATTTTTTGGTGCGCACCCGGCGGGATTTAGGGACTCAGTCGACGCGACCTTCACGGTGACGGGGCCTTCTGACAGCGGTTTTGGAACCTCAGTTTTACTGGCCGACCTCGACGGCGACGGAAAAGACGATGTGATCGTTGGGGCTCCCGATGCAGGCGATGGGGTGGTCTATATTTTCTTGGCTGCCTCTGGCTTGAGTGGTGAACGTGGTTTTGGTGATGCCGATGGCCGCGTTGTGGCACCGGTCGGGCTGGGGTCGATGGGCCAAAGTCTCGCTACAGGTGATTTCGACGGGGATGGCGCTCTCGATTTGGCGGTTGGTGGTCCCGAGGTGCACAGCGTCGTGCCCTTTGGTGGTGCCATCATGGTGGCCTACGGTCCAGACATCGGTATCGGTGTCCATACGCCCTCGGCCGAGAATGTCCGCATCGGCGACACGCCGGGAGGATTGCTCGGCTCTGCATTGGTGGCCATCGACCTCGACGGGGATGGAGCAGATGAGTTGGCCGTCTCTAGCCCCGGTGGTGCTGGCCAGGTTGGGGTGTTTTCGGCTGCTGGCCCAATATTTGATGCTGAGGCCATCTTGGTCATCTCTGGGGCCGATGAAGGCGATGAATTTGGCTCATCTCTGGCCGCGGGTGCCCTCGATGATGAACTTGGCCCAGACCTGCTCGTGGGCGCAGTGGGTGTTTCAGACTTGGGGGCCCGAACAGGAGCCGCCTATATTTTCTTAAATCCTGGCCTTGGTCTGATGGGGAGCGATGATGCCGATGTGCGTATCGGTGGCTTGGGCGCGGCCTCGGCCACTGGGGCCGCGGTCGAGATCGGGCAGTTGAGCGAAGCGGGGCCCATGGGCGTGGTCATCGGTGCGACCGGCGGCGATGCGGCTTTGGGCGGGGGCGGGATGGTGGGTATTTTCCGGTCTTGTCCCATCGCGGACGTCTCCCTCAACGCTGCAGACCATCGGCTGTACGGGACGTCGTCGGGTGCAGAGCTCGGCGCGGTGGTGGTGGTGGCCCCTGATATTCAAGGCGATGGCTACCCAGATTTGCTGGTGGCGGCCCCCCTCGATTCGCCCGGTGAACGGACTGGAGCGGGTGCGGTGTGGGTGTGGCCTTTTGTGCCTGCATTTTTAGACGATGATGCTGACGGCTTTGTGGCTGCAGCATCGGGCGGTTTGGACTGTGATGACAATTCCGCCGCGGTCAACCCAAATATGGTCGAAAATCCGTCCAATGTGATCGATGACGACTGCGATGGGTGGGTGGATGGATGGTTCGTCCCCAGGCGGTCAAACCTAGGCTGGCGCTATGATTTGGACGATGTCCTTTTTGTCGACTCGGGCACTGTTTTTGACTTTGAGGATGCCGTCGAAGGTGCCTCAGCGGACGACACTTACACAACGCTTGGCATGTCGCTCATCGCCTCCGGGGTGGTTCGGGTAAAACCGAGCATTTGGGGTGCTGCGCCTGTGGGTACTTTGGGCGCGCGTGTGACGGCTGGCCCAGACGCCAACGACCTCATCTTTGACTTTTTGGCCCCTGTCGACGCCGTCTCTATGCGAATTCTTGATGCAGAAGTTGGCCTTCGAATGGATGCGCTTTTTGAAGGTGAGCCCGTGGTCGAAGGTTACTTTTTCGAGAGCAACGGCCCCGACACCCCCGGTGGCGTCTTTCAGGGTTTCACCTTTGCATCGCCCATTGACACCTTACGCATCGCCGCATCAACCCCCAATGGCTGGGGCGTCGACGATATCGAGGTGGTCTTCTCCGCAGGCTCGGACCGCGATGGCGATGGGTGGACCGCTGCCGATGGTGATTGCGACGACTTTGACCCAGATGTCGGCCCCGATGCAGAGGAGGTGTTTGGCGACGGCATCGATAACGACTGTGATGGTGTCGTGGATGGCGGTGCCGCAGGGGTGTACTATACCGAGGGTGCCTTCGTCTCTGATGTGTCGATGATCGGTGACCGCATCGACTTTGAGTCCATTGTTTTGGGGGCATCAGTCAGCGACCAATACACCCTCCGGGGCGTGGTGTTTTCAGGCGGAGTCACGGTGGTCGATGGGGTGGACGATCCCCTTCCCCGGGACGCCCAAGCCGGTAGCATCGACACAGACACACTTTATCTGGATTTTATTGAAAACCAACCTGCTCTCGCGTTTTGGTTGCTCGATGTGGATGGCCAAGTCACCCTCGAGGCTCGCCGAGATGGGCTTGTCATGTACGAGGAGACTTTGGTTGGTGGCTACTCGGGGTTCATTGGGCTTTATTTTCCGGTGCCCATCGACAGCTTTGTGCTGCGAAATTCCATCAGCGGCGAAGCTTGGGGCCTCGATGATCTGACCTTTTCGGTGCTGGGGCTCGACGATGCCGATGGAGATGGGTTTACCGAGCGTGACGGGGACTGCGATGATGCCGATCCAGAGGCATATCCTGGGGGCACCGAGACCTGGTACGACGGCGTGGATGGAGACTGCGACGGAGCGGATGATTTTGATGCCGATGGAGATGGGTACGCCGCAGTGTCTGGGGGCGGCTTTGATTGCGATGACTTTGTGGACACCACTCACCCCGGTGCCGAAGACGCCTGGTACGACGGCGTAGATGCTGACTGCCGAGGTGACGATGACTTTGATGCTGACGGGGATGGCCACAGCTCTGCATCCTACGGCGGCACCGACTGCGATGACGGCTCAAGTGCGGTGCATCCTGATGCCCCAGAGGTTTTTTATGACGAGGTCGATGATGACTGCGACCCGACCACCGACTTTGACGCCGACGGTGATGGCTTTGCTTCGTCGGGCTTTCCGGGGGCCATCGGTGCGATTGGGGTGGGGGACTGCGACGATACCAGCGGTGCGACCCACCCAGACGCGGTCGACACTTGGTATGACGGCATCGACTCCGATTGTGATGGGGCCGACGATTTTGATGCCGACGGCGATGGGCATATTCCGATAGAATACGGCGGCGATGACTGCGATGATGGCGATGGTTTGGCTGTGCCCGGCTCACCGATAGATGCCTGCTACGACGGTGTTGACGCCGACTGCGATGGGCATAGCGATTTCGACTGTGACCGCGATGGCCACGACGCAACAATCTGGGGCGGCGACGACTGCGACGACTCGGACCCCTCGGTTTATCCGGGCGATGGAAGTACAGCCGAAGGGCTCGATGCCGACTGCGATGGTTATGTCTCGGCCGAAGCCGGGGGGGATGATTGCGATGATGGCGACGCGAGCGTTCACCCCGGTGCGGTGGAGCTTTGGTATGATGGTGTCGATTCAGATTGTGATAGCGGCGACGATTATGACCGAGATGGTGACGGCCACCGACCAGGGGCTTGGGCCGCAGATGGGGTGGCGGCGGATTGCGATGACGCCGACGCAAGTGTGTATCCGGGTGCAACCGATGGCTGTGGTGGCGGCGATGAGGATTGCGATGGCGAGCTCGACGAGGACTGCGGCAGTGCACCCGATGGTGAGGGTGGCACCCCCACGGACACAGGGGATCCCGAGCCCACCGAGCCCGCTGTTGAACCCGATACCGGCAGCGAAATGAACCAGCTAGACACGGGAATATCGGGCGAGGACACGGCCGAAGCTCTCGATTCTGGTGCGGCTCCCGATGCCGAAGATGCAGCCGTTATTCTTGCGGGCGCGACTGACGAACTGTCATCCACGGACTCAAATTCAAAAAATGCTAAGGGTTGTGGTTGTCAAAGCACCGGCTCGGTACCATCATGGATGTGGGTTTTGCCTTTATTTGTCGGCGCCCGTCGGCGGACATTAAAAATTGAGGGGGAATAATGAGCCGTAATCTTTGGTGGGTCTTCGCGATGCTTGGGCTTGGCTGTGGTACGGACTACAAGCTCGGTGCGGCCGCGACATCTTTTGTGGTGTCGCCAGATCTCTCTGATTTGGGTGTGGTCAACGTCGGCGATACCGTGCCTTTTGTGGTGACCATCTCCAATACTGGTGGGGCCGAGTTGTCTCTGGTCGCTGTAGAAATCATCAATATCAATGGGGATTATCTGGCCCGTTCAGATGCTGAAATTCCGGGCACAATCCTGGGTGGGGAGTTTGCGGACCTCATTTTCAATTATATTCCAGAGACAGATGGCTACCATCATGGTCGGATCATCCTAAAAACAGATGCATCCGAAGACCCGGACCGGACCATAGAAGTTCGGGGTCAGGCGTCCACACCCACCATGAACATATGGCCATCGGTGATCGATTTTGGGCCGGTGCTGCCAGGCACAGCGGCTGTCGAGACGGTCACGATGGTCAACACAGGCACAACCCCCATCGACATCGTTGAATTGCCGGTGGATAACGGGGTATTTTTAGCCCGATTAACCCTGCCTTTTCGGGTTGAACCAGGCGAGAAAATTGATGTTCCCTTTGAGTTTGTACCCATCGACCTCACAGAGCAAACCGGTGACGCGGTCGTTCTCTTAGGTGGGGGTCAAAACTTGGCTGGTCTCCATCTTCGGGGCAACGCCTGCTCGACGGCGGCGGGTGAGCTGTACGACCAGGACGGCGATGGCTACAGTGTATGTGGATCGGATTGTGATGATCGTGATGACCTCACCCATCCGGGCGCGAGAGAAGTCTGCAACGGCATCGACGATAACTGCGATGGGACCGTCGATGAAACGACCCCTTGTTTTGATGATGATGGCGATGGTCAAACCGAAGAAGAGGGCGACTGCAATGATGCCGATGCCGCAGTGCATTCGGGTGCAGAAGAGGACATGGCGAATGGCATTGATGATGATTGCGACGGTGTTGTCGATTCGGGTGCATCCGACTTCGATGGAGACGGTTATTCGGCAGCAGGCGGCGACTGTGCTCCATATGATTCATCGGTCCATCCAGGTGCGACCGAGTGGGCGGATGGGCTGGACAATGATTGCGATGGCATCGTCGATGAAGGCACGGATTTCTACGATGATGATGGCGACGGCTACACCGAGTTGGAAGGCGACTGCGATGACACCGACGAGCGAATCTCACCGTACCGGGTAGAGGTCGCCGATTGGCTTGACAATGACTGTGACGGCATGGTCGATGAAGGCACCATACATGCCGATGACGATGGCGATGGGTTCTCGGAGCTCGGGGGCGACTGCGATGATGCAAACCCCGCGGTCAACCCGGGTCATCCGGAGATACCGGGCGATGGGCTGGACAATAACTGTGATGGGGTGATGTTTTGATGGCCTGCTGGACACGAATCTCAACCGCACTCGTTTTGCTTGTCTTGGGGCCAACGGCCCATGCTGAGTCAATTTTATACTGCAACGACTACAGTTTAGGGACGGACCGTATAGGCTTGGCCCTCGATGGTTTAGAGGGTGCTCACGCGATCACCCGAATCACCAGCCTTAGCTCCTGCGAGTCGATGATCGGCGGTGGGGGTTGGGATTTGGTTATCCTTGCGGTCCAAAACTGGAGCCATAGCTCGCCGCAGTTGAACAGCTATGTGGCCGCTGGTGGTCGGGCCATCATGCAAGACTGGACCAGAGATAGCACCAGGGGCTCCGCTTTTGGTGTGAGTTGGGGGAGCACCAACTTTAGTACCCAAACCATCTCAGATATGCGCTTGATGGAGGGCATGTCGAGCAGTTCGGTGCCTTTGAGTAACCCTGGGTGGGGTATTTATAGTGCCACATTTTCTGTGGGTTCGGGCGAGGTGTTGGCTACCGCCTATGGTGTGCCCTCCATCGCGTTGACCAATGACGGCCGCACGATCGTCAATGGATTTTTGTCCGACACCATCGCTGATGTGTCCCAAGGTAAGCAGCTTTATACCAATGAAATCAATATGTTGCTTGGCGATTGTGACACCGACGAAGACGGCTATGAAGCGTTGGATTGCGGCGGCAGTGACTGCGACGACGAGGATGCCTGGGTAAATCCGGGTGCAGTTGAGGTGCCCTATGATGGTGTCGACAATGATTGCGTGGATGGGGATCTCGCCGATGTGGATGGTGATGGTTTTGCATGGGACGGGGTGGGCGGTCTAGACTGCGACGACACCGACCCGATGATTCGTCCTGGTGCCACAGAGGTGCCCTATGATGGCATCGACAATGATTGTGATGGTTTTGACCTCACCGATATGGATGGCGATGGCTACGACTGGGTGGGGGTAGGAGGCGATGATTGCGCAGATGCCGATGCCTCGGTTCATCCAGGGGTCGATGGGGAGAGCCCCGATGGCGTCGATGATGATTGTGACGGTGTCGTCGACGAGGGCACAGACTTGTATGACGACGATGGCGACGGCTATTCTGAAACCGGGGGAGATTGCGACGACGCTGACTCAAGCGTTCATCCCGGCGCCACCGAGACCATCGATGGTGTGGACGAAGATTGCGACGCGCTTATCGATGAGGGCACCACTGTATTCGATGACGACGGTGACGGGTTGAGCGAGGCTGAGGGCGATTGCAATGACGCGGACGCTGAAGTTCACCCGTATGCGGTCGAAATTTATGGCGATGGCATCGACAATGATTGCGATGGCACTGTCGACTCTGGCGCGACAGATATGGATGGCGATGGCTATACCGCGGGGGCTGGAGATTGCGACGATGAGGATGCCGCCAGTCACCCTGGTGCCGAAGAGCTAGCGGACTTGGTCGACAATGACTGCGATGGGGTGGTCGACGAAGGCACAGAATTTTACGACGATGACTTTGACGGGGTGACCGAGGCCGAGGGCGACTGCAACGATGATGATTACGCCATTCACCCTGAGGCCGATGAGATTTTAGACGGCATGGATAATGACTGTGACGGGCTGGTGGATGAGGGCACCGACGGCAGCGATGACGATGGCGATGGCTTCTCCGAAGATGCTGGTGATTGCGATGACGAGGACGACGGTGTTCATCCTGCAGCGACAGAGTTGCCCGATAACGATATCGATGACGATTGCGATGGCGAGATCGACGAAGCTGAAGGGGATGTCGACGGTGACGGCCTCACGGCAGAAGACGGTGATTGCGACGACGGGGATGGCTGGGCACATCCCGATATGGTCGAAATGTGCGATGGGATCGACAACAATTGTAATGGCGAAATCGATGAAGGATGTGATGCCATCACCCTCGATGGCGAGAGCGGCGCCCCGGCCCCCAAGGGTGGTTGCAGTACCGCTACTGGCCAATCATCAACGCCATGGATCTGGCTGTTAGCACTGGGGGCGGTGTTTAGGCGTCGCCTCTCTCGTCTCTAGGTGAGCGACGCTTAGTGGACGAGGTCATCACCGTCGGAGGAGCTGCCCCAGCCCTTGCCGCCCTCAATCACATCAAAAGTCGAGAGGCGCTTTTTTATTTTCGTATGCTTTCTGCGGAGCCAGAAACGCTTGAGCGGTAGTTCGATGCCACCCCGAATCCACAAATACCCGCTAATCCAGCCGGATAGCCACATCGCTGAGCTCATGTCACGGTCGCTTAAAAGATGGAGCAAGCACAGCAAGCCCGAGCCCCAAGCGACCCAGGCGGCCTTGATGGGGATGATGAACATCAGCAAAATGGTGGCGTTCGGACGGCTGAGGCCAAAAATGACCAGCAGTGCTGCCAAAAAGGGCTCGATACCGAACCAAACACCGTTGATGTGTACGGCTCCGGTGAGCATCAACAAAAAGCAAACGGTGACCGAGCCCAGATAGGTAAACAGGGCGAGGTTGCTGAGGCGCCGCACGCTGAAGAGGGGTTCGATGGCGGGTAAAATGAAGAATAAAAACAGCCAATCAAAAAACGCGCGGGTGACGGCACCGTTCAAAAAGAAGGCGGTGAATGGCTGCCAGGGTTGAAAGCCTTGTCCGAATGGTCGCCACCCGAAGGTTGCGAGCATGGGAAAGCCGAGCCAAGTCTCTTGGACTTGCTGGGTGATATAAAGGCCGACCAAAATGGTCAGCAGCAGCTTGGTCAATGGCGTGAAGGATATTCCTCCGCCTGACATCCTCATCCCTTGACGCATCTCACCTCCGGCGCATCACCTAACACGTGATAGGTGGCACCATGTTCCTGATTCTTTGGTTTTGGATAGCCGCGGCCTTCGCGCATCCATTTGGCAGCGATCTTTTTGGTCATAAGACTCAGGTGTGGCTTGAAGCCGATCGGGTGGAAGTGCTCTACTTGCTTGAGGTGCCAACCCCGGTGATGCTGCGGGAACTCAAGGTGTTTTTGTCGGATGTCGATGGGCCGACACGGGCTGATCATGACCAGCACACCGAGGAGATATTGACGGAGCTTGCCGATGGGCTGCGTCTGCTCGGCGATGACAAACGAATCGCCTGGAAGCGATTGGATACGGAAGTCTTGAGTGGCTTGGGCGACTCGCGCTTTATCGCCTATCATTTGCGCTTGGAGGCCATTTTACCGCCCCAAACCCGGTCGATTAAGCTGGTGAATGGAAACCGCCCCGAGGAGCGGGCCTTATTTGCCACCGATGTGATGGTGTCCAATACGGTGATTTTGGAGGTCAGCAGTCAGCTGGTGGTCGGCGCCGACGGCCATATCGAGGTCAATCGCGGTGGCCAATGGCGAGGGGAGGAGGCCGAGCGTGAGCTTAGCTTGTCGTTTCGAGAACGGACTGGGCTCGGTCGTGCTGTGCGCGAGGGCTATGTTCGTCTGATTGGTCCCAACAGCAGTTCAGAAACCAGATTTTCGGATGCGGCGGTGGCCATCTCCACAGCCAAACCGGATTTGTTGCCGGGCCTGGTCAAGGGCGAATTGAGCCCTCGAGCGATTATCATCGCGTTGTTGACAGCCCTGTTTCTGGGCGCCGCGCACGCCTTTTCTCCTGGGCATGGCAAGGCGTTGGTGGCCGCATATCTGTTGGGGGAGCGGCGGACTTATCGCCATGCGCTGCTCTTGGGTGGGGTGGTCACGGCCACCCATACAGTGACGGTGTTTGTTCTCGGTGGGGTGGCCTTGGCCCTCAGTCATGTATTGGCCCCAGAGACGATGCTGCCGTGGATGGAGTTGGCGAGTGGCTTGTTGGTGTTTGGGGTCGGCATTCAGTTGATGAGGACCCGGCTATTTGGGCGCGCGGGTCACGCCCACGGCCATGACCACGACCACGACCACGACCACGACCACGACCACGCTGAGGCTCACGCTAAAACATATGCTGATGCCCAGAGCGGCAACGACCTCATCGCGCTGGGTATTTCTGGTGGCATCGCACCTTGCCCCTCGGCATTGGTGTTGCTGCTGACGGCCATCAGCTTTCACCGCATAGGTTTTGGCTTGGTTTTGGTGACCTTCTTTTCTCTTGGGCTCGCCTTGGTTGTCGCGGGGCTTGGGGTACTCGTGATTTTCTTCGGCAGCCGTCTCCACGCTCACGTGGATGGCCGTTGGCTCGGCACCATCCTTCCGGGGTTCAGCGCTATTTTGGTCACGGTGATTGGCGCGGGCTTAAGTCTGGTGGGCATGCAGGCGGTTATCGGGCTGTTCGCTTGATAAGGTGGCGATTAAAAAGAAATTCACTGAACGGCTTGCCAGATGAACTTTTGTTCAGTAGGTTGAAGCCTGAACCGTTCAAGTGAGTTTATCGACATGACTGAATTATCCGCCCGCCAAACTGATGTGCTCGATTTTGTAGCCCAAACCATTGAATCGAATGGCTTGCCTCCGAGCTACCGTGAGATTGGTGATGCCCTCGGTATCGCGTCCACCAATGGCGTATCCGACCACGTGAAGGCGCTCATCAAGAAGGGCTATCTGCGAAAGATTCAGGCAGGCTCTGGCAAGGCGCGGGGCATTCAACTCACCGCAAAGTCTCTTTCGATGCACGCCCAAGACAATTTGATCACCATTCCGTTGCTGGGCCATGTCGCCGCAGGTACACCGATTTTGGCCGACGAAAATTTGGAAAGCACCATTCACTTCGACGCCAACCTGCTGCGCGGTGATGGTCCAACCTTCGCGCTGCGGGTGCGAGGCGATTCAATGATTGAAGAGGGGATTCATGATGGAGATATGGTGCTGGTGCGCCAACAGTCCACCGCTCGGAATGGAGACATCGTCGTGGCATTGATCGATGGTGAGGCCACTGTAAAGTACTACTTCCACGAAGGGCATCGCATTCGACTTGAGCCAGCCAACGCGAGCATGGACCCCATCTTTGTGGGTCCGGATCAAGATACTGTCATTCAAGGGACAGTCGCTGGGGTCATCCGGGTGTATTAGCCCCATTGATTTGCTGAGTGGGTGATTGTCCCGAGTGGTGTGGCTTGCGCTATTGTGGCGTTGGCTTGGCCCGATACTCAGGAGATTGACCCGTGCGCTCGAATTCGCTGGCACTCATCGCGGTATTGGTTTTGGCGGCGGCCTTGCGGGTTTTGAGAATGATCGTTCGGTGGGACGAGATCACCTTGGCTTACGCGGCCTATGCAGAGCCGATTGTTCAGGCCATCGCGGGCTTTCATCCTTCAGCCCTGTTGGGGAGTTGGATTGGTCTTCATCCGCCACTGTGGGGGGTGATTCATGGTGCTTTGGAGTGGGTGGCCCCCATTCCATTTCTGTGGATGGGTTTTTCGGTAGCATGCTCGACCTGCGCGGTTTTTGTGGTTGGCCGAGTGGGCGGGTGGGTGCCTGCGCTTGTCCTCGCGACGGCTCCGGTTCATCTGCTCGATGCGGCAGAGCTCAATAATTACCCCCTCGCCAGCTTGGCGGTGGCGGCCCTGGTTGTGTGTGCAGAGGGGGGCTGGTTGCAGCTTGCTTTGGCGGCAATCTTTGCGGGTTGGGCGCATTTACTCACTGGTGTTGGTGCAGTCGGGCTGGTGTTGTGGCGCTCGATTCGCCTTCGAGGTCCCTCACGGCTCGCCCTTTTGTCGGTGGTCGTGGCTGGGCTAATGCCCATCGCTGGCGGTGCTTTTCGCTTGATGGGCCAAGGCAGCACATGGGCCCAGCCCGAGGTGCCTACCCTCAGATGGCTGGGTTTTGTTGCCGATACGGTGGGTCCAGAAGGGTGGTTTTTGGTTCCCTTCGTGTTGTTGGGGCTGCGGGGTAGCACCCGTGCTTTATGGGTGTGTCTGGTTGGCACCTTGGTGGTGGCCGTGGGCCTCGATGCCGCCGCTTCCCACCAGCGGCCCTATTTGGGCCTGATAGCACCCGTCGCTGCGATGGCGGTGGCACACACGCTTCGCCGGTACCCCCGGCTGACCTGGGTCGTGGTGGGCTTGTGCCTTGTGCGGGGCGGTCGTTTTGCTGCCGATGATCTTGGTCGGGTCTCTGCCATCATTAGCGATCAAGAGCGAAGCCGGGGAATCGATCTAGTGCTCAGTCAGGCCAGCCCAGGCGACACGGTTTGGCTGGTGGCACCCGCACTTCAGGCCGATGACGATAAGACCGCATTTTCTGCTGTCTTGTGGCGGTTTACTCCGTGGACTTCGATGCCGATGGCTCTCGGTGGTGATTTTGAATTTAAGGATTACCGCTATGGCCAGCCGCGAAAGGTCGGCGGCTTGACCGTTCACACAAGCACAGAGCTTTACCCTGCACCTTTCGACCATATATTCGCGAAGGCCAACGCCGACGGGCACGCGGTGTGGGTGGTGGTTTACGATCACAGCCCGGCCACGGGCCTAATCGCCCGCATCGAGCACGTGATGGCGCCCTATTCGGTCGCGTGGCAGTCGGTTGGCGAAGACCAAGGGCTTGGGGCTGATCTGGTCTTGCGGGTAAGGGCTTCCCTGTGATCTTGGACACCCCCTTGCAGACCGTGGCACCAGTGGTCGTTTCTTTTGTGATTTGGGCTGTGTGTCTTTTCAGGCTGCGGGCCCAATTTACCTTGCCCAGGGCTTGGTGGGCCTTGGCCTTACTGGTTTTGGGGGTGCGACTGTTCTGGGTGCCGGCACTGAGTGCGCATATTTTTGATGGCCATGAGGCTGAATATTGGGATTTGTTTCGTGGTGCGGGCGCACCCACCCGTGGTGGAACGGTCATGGTGCCGGCCATGCAGTGGTTTTGGTGGCTGAGTGGCCAAGTTTTGCCAGCCTGGCCCAGACTGCCTGTGTTGATGATGTCCGCAGTGGGTTTGGCCGCGATCGGTTTGGCCGGTGGTGCCTTGGGCATCCTCGCTGGGCGGCGTGCTGGGTGGGTTGTCGCCCTATTGTTGGCGGTTCATCCAGCCCATGCGGCATGGTCTAGCAGCGCATACAATGTGATCTTGCCCCATTTCTTTGGCTGCCTGGCATTGTTTGGGGTGGCCCGTGGGCTGGGCAGTCCTAACAGCACATGGCGCTGGCTTGTCGCCTCGAGTTTGGCCCTTGGCGTTGCCACTCGGATGGACACCGCCGCGACGGCTGTGATGGTGGCCATGCTGGTCATCATGGCATCCGCGGCCCCTGGTGGCCGACTGCGACGTTTGAGGTC
>DBIS01000150.1 GCA_002296975.1 Deltaproteobacteria bacterium UBA796
GGTCTTCTTCGAAATTACCCGTTGGTCAATTGTGGGCTCAAACACGCGGATCGGGACCCCGCTTGGGTCTTGGATTTCCGAGATCAAGTACGGCTCCATTCGAAGGCCCATATTGCCCAAAGTCGCGACTGCCGAAGCGAGCTGGGTGGCCGTGGCGCTCACCCCGTGTCCGTAGGATGTGGTGGCGAGTTCGATGGGCTTGATGGTCTTCGGTGAGCGCATCGAGCCGCCAGCCTCACCCGCGATACCGAGTTTGGTGGGGCGAGAAAACCCGAAACCCTTGAGGTAGCCGAGGGTGGCTTCAGCGCCGAGGGAGAAAGCGAGTTTGGTCGAGCCGATATTGGAGGAAAACTTGATGATTTCAGCCACGGAGATGGTCTTTTGGGGGTGGTCATCATGAATGACCGATCGCCCGATTCGGAAGCGCCCGTTCTCACAGTTCACCAACGAGTCTTTGGTCACGATGCCGTCTTCGATAGCTGCTGCAGCAATGAAAGGCTTGAAGACAGAGCCGGGCTCGAAGACGTCAGCTACAGCGCGGTTTCGGAGGGCATCGGGGTTGATGTTTCGGATGTCATTCGGGTTGTGTGTGGGGCGTTGAGCCAAGGCCAAGATGGCCCCTGTTTCGGGATCGATGATGACCACCGACGCTGAGTCTGGTTCGCTTCGCTCCATGACATTGTCGAGGGCTTCTTCCGCGATGCGTTGTATGCCGCGATTAATGGTCAGGATGACCGAGTTTCCTGGACGGGCTTGGGGTACATCGGTGGTGATGCGGCGACCTTTTCGGTCACGCCACTGGACGTATTTGTAGGTCACCCCTGAGAGGTGTCGGTTGAGGGCGCGTTCAAGCCCCTCGCGGCCATTATCCCCAGAGCCAAGACCCAACAGTGGTGCGGCGTCCTTGCCTGCTGGGTAAAACCGTCGGTATTCGTTGCGGCTAAATAGTGCGTAGCGCAAGGATGGGTGATTCGTGGTGAGGGTGGCTACTTTAGCCATGATCGCTTCGACTTGGTCGGGCACCAAGTTGCGTCCCAGTTTGACGTCTTGGCGGCTGCGGCGATTGAGTCGCCCTTCGGTGCTCTTGATGTCTAAATCCAGCATGGGGGCGATGGCGTGGGCCAACACTCGGGCTGAGGCTTCTGAGAGCTTGGATGGGTCGGCATGAAGGGAATGCACCTCGACGCTGGTCGCCAAGATGGCCCCATCGATGGTGCGAATATCGCCTCGGCGCCCGTGGATTTCCCGAGAGGTGTTGAATTGCGTGTTGGCCTTCGATTCGAGCTGAGCGTCAGGGAGCATCATCAGCGCGGAGGCTTTCAAGACAAGAGCCACCATGCACAAGCTGACCACGCCGCCCATCATTTTGGACCTCGCCGCGGTCCGAGCGCGCACGACGGAGTCTGGCACCTCAGGAGCGTGGCTTTTCCACTCCAGCTTTGGAAGCCGGGGTTTTGGCGATGGTGGGGCTTTGTTGATCACGGCTTGTTGGTGAGGTCGATGATGGTGGCGGCGGCGTTGAGTTGAAGGCTGGCTGCGGTCACGCTGAGCCAAGCGGGGTCTTCAAGGGTGGACAGTTCGAGTTGCAGTCGGGATGTTTCAGCGAGTGCGGCGGTGTAAGCGTGCTCGGCGCGGCCGAGGTTGACGGCTGTTTCTCGCAGGTCAATCCGAGACCAGGCGCTCAACAGCATGCAGCCTGCCATCATCCCGATCAACAGGGCATATCCGCCCAGGCTGCTCAACTCGACATCGTGGTTCTGCATGGGCCGCGGCCCGAAATGCGTTGCGTCGGAGGGTGCGCGTGTGTCGGTGGGCGGCATGACGGGCGCGTCTGACGATGTCCAAGGAGAGGAGATGTCCATGATTGAGGCTCTGTGGCTACTGGGGGAGGGTGCTGGGGAGTTTTTGAATGCTTCTTAGGCGGGCGGACCTGGAGCGCGGATGGCCCGGATCGGCGGTCTTCCCGGCGATGCCCCTGCGATGATGCATGGCGAAGTCGGGTGGGATGATGGGGTTGCCGTAGGGGTCTTTCGGGCTGCCTTCGCCTGCTGCTGTGCGAAATCGACGTTTGACCATGCGGTCTTCAAGTGAATGAAAAGAGATGATGCAGAGGGTGCCGCCCGGTGCGAGCATGCCGAGGGCAGACTCCATGGCGATTTCCAGCTGGCCAAGCTCATCGTTGACGGCCATGCGGAGGGCTTGAAAGGTGCGGGTTGCGGGGTGGGTGCGGCTGTTGCGATAGCCTGATGATTCGGCCACACAGTGGGCGAGGGCGACGGTAGAAGTCCACGGGCGCCCCTCGAGAATGGCGGTCGCAATGCGGCGGGCTCGGGGTTCTTCGCCGAAGCGGCGCAAGATGTCGACCAGGCCTCGGGTGTCGAGGCTGTCCAGCAAGGTGGTGGCGGTGAGGCTTTGTTCGGTGTCCATGCGCATGTCGACGGGGCCGTCTCTGCGGAAACTAAACCCCCGTTCGGGGTGGTCGAGCTGTGGAGAGCTGACACCCAAGTCGAGGAGGATGCCGTCGTAGGGCGCGTGGGGCGCTGCAATGTCCTTGATGGCTGAAAAGCTGCTCTTGATGGGCGTGAAGCGGTCGCCAAAGCTGGCGAGTCGTGCACTTGCGGCGGCGAGGGCTGCTGGGTCGCGGTCGATCCCGATGACACGCCCCTGCGGGCCTGATGCCTGTAAAATGGCCTCAGTGTGGCCACCAGCGCCTGTGGTGCAGTCCAAATAGACACCCCCGCTCTTGGGGTCGAGGGCCTGGAGTGTGGCCTCGAGCAGTACCGGTCGATGGTCGAAACTTGCTTCATTGGCCATCCCCAGCTCCTGGGGTGCTGTTGCTGCTGGCGGTCCATTGGTCGACGGCGTCGGGGAAAGCGCCTTGCTCCCAGCGCTCCCGATCCCACAGCTCGAACCAGCCAGCCATCGAGAAGGCGACGACGTCGCGCTCGATTCCAGCGAGTTCGCGGAGCGCTGCAGGCAGCAATACTCGCCCATGTCCGTCGATGGTGAGGGTTTGGTTGGTGGACACCACCGCCCTCAAAAAATGGGCTGCGCGGGGTGCGAAAGGGTCGATATCGGCCGTTCGGGCAGCGATGCTTTCTCTGTATTTTTCGAGGGTGAACAAGGATAGTCCCCCGCGATTTCCATCGTTTCCGACGGCGACCAAACTGTTGATTCCATGTCCCGCCAGTGCGTGTCTCAACTGGATCGGAAGGGTCAGGCGCCCCTTGGGATCCAGCGTGAGGCGGGTGTTGAATGGCTCAAAGAGCATGGTTATCCGGCCGGGTTTGGACTAAATTTCGTGCGACAGAAAGGCATAACCTGCCTTCCACCACTTTGATCCACCTGGGCCCACTTTTCAAACATATGGATCCACATTGACGTGTCAATACTTTGTAAGTTATTGAAATGGTTAGGCAATATTAAACATGCTCAACTTTTGCTCGCGCGCGCGAGACGATCAGGCTGAGGGGCAATTGGGGTGATCTCCTGGTTTTAAGCGAACTATCGGCGGTGGAACAGCCGTGGAACATAAGCCTGGGCCAGCATCCCTCATCTCGATTATGGGGGGGTATGGCAGTCAAGAAAAAAAAGGACGTTAGCGGTCAGCGACTCATTTGTGAAAACCGTCGCGCGCGGCATGATTACCACATTCTCGACACCCTGGAAGTGGGTGTGGTCCTCAGTGGGTCAGAGGTAAAATCCCTCCGCGCGGGCAACGCTCAACTGACCGACGCCTATGTGCGAATCGAGAATAATGAAATGTGGTTGGTGGGTGCACACATCGCACCGTATGAGCAGGCCAACCGATACAATCACGAATCCCGTGCCACACGAAAACTACTGGCCAAGCGTGCAGAAATTGAGCGTTGGCACCGAAAAATACGAGAAAAAGGTCTCACTGGAGTGCCCTTGAGTTTGTACTTCAAGGGCTCCTGGGTCAAGGCCTCTGTGGCTCTGGTTAAAGGGAAGGCCGAGCACGATAAGCGCCACGCACTTCGCGAGAAACAGGACAATCGTGAGATGGCCCGGGCCCTCAAGGATCGCTGATTGAGCCATGTCCGGCGGGACTCATCCTTGTTTTTTGGTTACCCGGTGGCCATGAATCGAAAGTCCATCGTAATTCCGCTCGCTTTGGCCCTGATTTCGGCAGTGGCCGCGGGTGTTTTTTGGTCCCAGGATAATACCCTGGGAGCACTGCTTGGCGTGATCGTTGCCGCGTGGTTGTCCGCCATCGGGGCCGGCCTTTACCAGCGCTGGTTGGGGGTGTGGGTCGCCGCTGCCTCGGCGTTGATGGTGTCTTTGTATTTGGGCGTGCAGCACAAGGGCGTAGCGGGAAAATCCATTTGCTCGGTCAGTCAGACTTTCGATTGCGACAAGGTCAACGCCAGTGAATATGCCGAACTCGCCGGCATTCCAATCGCCTTTTTGGGTACCAGTTTTTACGCTGGCGTGATCATGCTCGCGGTGTTGAGTTTGCGAAGTCCAGGCGCCTATAAGCATGCCGGTCATTTGGTGACTGCAGGTGCATGGATTTCGGTTTTGTACTCTATATTTTTGGCCAATGCGTCGATGGGTATTGGCGCTTGGTGTCTGTTTTGTATCAGCTTGTACGGGCTCAACGGCATCATCTTGTGGCTCGGTCTGGGCTTGGTTAAATCCAGTGACGACAGCGTGTTTAAGGGCGCCTTCGCAGGTGGCCGGTCCACGAACGCCTTTGTTGGTGCAGCCTCTTTGATGTTGATCGGGACCATGGCTTGGAATAACGCTGGTGCCAACGAAATCCCCGAGGGAGATTCAATAGCGGATCTGTCGGGCTTGTTTTCTGCGGTCGAAGGTGGCTTGACCCTCGACGGTACCGAGCCCAGTTTTGGGTCTGCGAGTGCCAAGTACACTGTGGTCGAATTTGCAGATTTTGAATGCCCATATTGCGGGCAGCTGTTTCCAGAGATTCACCATCTCCCCGAGGGTGACCCAGACATTCAGTTGATGTTCAAGCACTATCCATTGAGTGGCCTGTGCAACGAGGGTCTGGGTACAGACCGGCATCAAAACTCCTGCGGCGCAGCCCGGGCGGCCGACTGCGCCAACCGTCAGAGCAAGTTCTGGGAGTTGAGCCGGTTGATGTTCAAAAACCAAAAACACCTCGACCCGGAAGGCATCGAAATCATGGCCAAACAAGTCGGTTTGGATGCTGAAGCCCTCAAGGTCTGCATTGATGATCCCTTGACCGACGCCAAGGTGCGAAGCGATGTGGCTCATGGCAACAAGGCTGGCGTACATTCCACCCCGAGCTTGTTTTTGAGGGGTTTGTATGGCGATACATGGGTTTTGGTCTCATCGGGGCCCAAAGGTGTTGCCAAGTTGGTGGCAGCGCACAAGGCCGGCAAGGACTTCCCTGCACGGCCCCCCAAAGCCAAGCCCCACCAGCATTGATGAGTTGGGTCGAGCTGCAGCTTGTGGTGGTTGGCGACGCAGCTGAGGCCATCGGTGCCGGACTCATCGAAGCTGGGGCGATTGGATGCCAAGAGGATTATTTACCCGGCGAGCAGCCCCTGCCGCAGCAACCTTGGGACACTGGTCCTCCTCCGCAAAAGCCTGAGCGCGCTTTGTTGCGGGTATGGTGGAATGCAGGTGACCGGGGTGTGGCCGAGCGGGCGGTAGCGTGGGCGAAAAGGACTTTCGAGGGCGTCGAATCTCTTTGTTGGGTTGCCGTCGATGACCAGGGGTGGGGCGATGCGTGGCGCGCCTCAGCGGTTCGGATTCAGATTATCGATGGCTCCTATGTGTCTCCACCTTGGTTGGCTGAGCCTGGGGACCTCATCATCGAGCCCGGCATGGCTTTTGGTACGGGGGACCACCCGACGACTTTGAGTTGTTTGCGGGCGGTGCTTAAATACGGCAACGGTGGGAAGACTTGTTTGGATGTGGGTACGGGGTCCGGAATTTTGGCCATCGCAGCGGCACGGCTTGGGATGGCGGCTTGGGGCGTCGATATCGACCCCGAAAGTGCCCGGGCAGCCCTTGATAATGCCCGGCTCAACCAGGTCCAGATTCAGGCTGATCTCACCCCTCTAGAGCGGGTCGATGGGCGTTTTGATTTGGTGGTTGCCAATGTGTTTGCTGAAGTTTTGGTCGTCTTGGCGGAGGACCTGAAGCGGGTCACTTCTGGCCATCTGGCGGTTGCTGGGGTGCTTGCCGACCGGGCGGACACGGTGGTGACAGCCCTCGCGCCCATGCGTCTTGTGAGTCGTGAAGAAGAAGGCGATTGGTGTCATATGGGTTTTGGCTGGTGAGGCGCTTTTTGGCCCCGTCTATCCCCGCAGTGGGTGAGCGGGTGGTGCTCGATAAGGCGAGCTCGCACCATCTGCTTCGGGTCACCGGTATTGCGCCGGGTGAGTCCGTCGAGATATTCGATGGGCGAGGAGTCTGCGCCATTGCCGCTTTGATTACAGTGGTCGATGGGTGTGCTGTGTTGGGTGTGACCCAACTCGGTCAGCCCGACGCATTAAACGCCGATGTTCATTTGGTTCTCGCCCAATTGCGTGCCAGCACCCTCGACGGGGTTTTACGGATGGTGACGGAACTTGGTGTCGCGAGCATTCAGATGATTTCCACTGAGCGCGCTGTGGCTAAAGGTGACAAGCGGCAACGGTGGGAGCGCATCGTGGCCGCCGCGGCTGCCCAGTGTGGCCGTGTGACCGTGCCGATCATTCGGCCGCCTTGCAGTTGGGCGGAGGGGCTTGAGGCCCAAGTGGGGCAGCGCCTGGCTTTATTGCCTTCAGCAGGGTTTACTGCCCGCAGTGATGGTGCGCTCACGCTCTTGGTCGGCCCAGAAGGCGGCTTTAGTGCTGGTGAGGTCGAGGAGTTGGCCATGGCAGGGTGGTGTGCTGCCGGACTTGGGGGTTTGACCTTGCGTGCAGACACTGCCGCGGTTGCTGCGGTCGTCAAATACGGTGGCTTGAGTCGCTGAGCTATCGGTCCCTGCGGCGCCAAGCCAAAAGCATCAAAAACGGGGTGAAGAATGCTGCGGAAGACATCGCGTTGTTCTCCTCTTCCTTTTTGCATCCACTCTTTTTGACGTCATTGACGGAATCGTCACCGCCCAAGGTTCCGTCTACAGGGTTGGGCATGACCTTGATTTCACCAAAGGCCCAGTCGGAGTGTCCTTCGGGGTCGTTGACGATCACAAACAGTGTGTAAGGCTCGCCTTTTGAGCCTTCGTCGAGCATGGGCGCAGTCCAGGTGACGGTCTGGGCGGATGTGGAGTCGAAGCCCGAGTGGCCTTGGGCTGCCAGCTTTTCATCCTCTTGCCAGGTGAAGTCGAATTCAGTGCCGTCTGGGTCGTAGACCTCGATGGTCATGACCGTGCTCTCACCTTGGCCGATGGCGGTCGCGCTCATTTGAATTTCACCCAAAACCATGGGGGCTGCGTCGATCTCGATACATCCGTCCCGCTCGTCTTTTAGGCCGTTGCAGTTGTTGTCGATGCCGTCGCAATACTCGATGGCGGCGGGATGAATGTTCGGGTTGTTGTCTGCGCAGTCGTTATCGGTCTCCGCGAAGCCGTCGCCGTCGTCGTCGAAAAGCCCTGTGTTGTCGTCGATCACGCCATCGCAATCGTTGTCCTTGTAGTCGGGCTGTTCGGGTGCGCCGGGGTAGATGGTGTCATCGAAGTCGTTGCAGTCGCCATCGTCCTCTGAGAAGCTGTCGCCGTCGTCGTCCATGGCGCTTGTGCCTTCGTCGATTTCACCGTCACAGTCGTTGTCTTTGCCGTCGGCTATCTCAGGGGCATTGGGGTAGACCCAAATATCGTCGTCGTCACAGTCGGCGTTGGCGACAGCACCGGAGGCAAAGCCGTCGTGGTCGTTATCTCCGGGCGGGTAGTCGGCATTCCAGACCACCCCGACCGATGCGGTGGCTTGTAGTCCGCAATCATCTTGAACCGTGACCATCAAGGTGTCCGACCCGGTCATCAGGAGCTCGGTGGGAATGTTGACCAAGGTGTACCCTGAGTCTGAGTACGGGCGGCAGTCTGCGAGTTCTTCAGGTGCCTCTTCGTCATCATTAAAGGCGCTGGTGACAGAGCAATTTAGGCTGGTTGGGCGTTGATCTGAGTCAGCGATGCGGAGTTCGAGAACCAAGTCATCGCTGGTGCCGTGGATTTGTCCAGGCATCGGCGAGATGAGGTCGACGCTCGGTGGGGAACACAAGGGGTCTGAGCCCATTTGGCCCCGCAAAGACACCCGACTCGAGGGTGAGTCCAAATCTGAGCTCTCGATGGTCATTTCACACTCGGCGTTTCGGCCATCGTCGGCTGTGTATGTGATCGGGAGCAGGGTTGAAGTGCGGGCATCTAGGGTGAGTGCGCCTTCGGTGAGGCGGCCAAAGTCGATGTCGAATCGGGGGTCGCAGTCATCGTTGAGAGTAGGGGTCTGCACGGTGAGGGGGCCGTTGCCGACGTTGTGGATCTCGACGTATTTGGTGGGTGTCTCGCCTGAGTTTGGATGGGCGAAGTCCAGGGTTCGCGGGCTCACGATGATGTTGCCTGCGCCCTTGGATGAACTGCCCTGAAGGATGATGGTCTTGTGGGCGTCGTCGGGATCTTGGTAGTGGGTGGGCTCTTCGGCGCCATCGTCTGCTGTGCGGACGAGCACCGAGCCGTAGATGGCGCCGACTGTGGATGGGGAGAGGCTGACCTGAAAGTCGTAGCTGCAGTTTTCCTCGATAATGATGATCGAGGCGCTGGCTGTGCTGGTGCTGCCGGTGGCCTGGTGGGCGTCGTCGATGCCCATATTGGTGAGGCCGGTATCTTCGCTGGCATCTTCGGTATCGGTAACCGCGTCGCTGCAGTCGATCAGCGTGCCGAGATGCAGGATGAAGTTGTCTTCCATCTCGTCGATACCGATGGCGATCTCTGAGACCCCAAGTGGCGATGCGCCGGTGTTGCGGATGGTTATTTTCTCCAAATAGATCTCGCCCCAAGGGACTTCACCAAAGTCGACCCGCTCGGAGGAGATGGTCATCTGTGGCAGTTCTCTACCTTCGACGGAAATGTCTTTGGTGCAAGCGCTAAGCAGCACCAAAAAAGAAAGGCTCAGACCTGGGCGTGGCATCGCGACCTCCTGGACCGAACGCTGGCGATCCCCACGACCGTTTTAGCCGTGTCAAGTGGTCGCTGTCAACGGGGGACTGTGCGCAGTGGTGTGTGTTCGCGCTGATTTAGAGTGTGTGCCCGCAGCGCGTGCGCTTTGTTGCGATATAATGTTGGTTGTGAGCGGTGGTGTCGGTGATGCATGCCACGCTCTGTCGGACATCGATCCCATGACGGAGCAAATCACTGCGTTTGTCTGGATTGTTCGACATCAGGCGAATACTTTTGATTTTGAGGTGGTTGATGACCTCGGCTGCGACTTCGTAGGTGCGCAGGTCGACTTCGAAGCCCAGTTCCAGGTTGGCGTCGACGGTGTCTCTGCCTTGGTCTTGGAGGGCGTAGGCCTTAATTTTATTGAGTAGGCCGATCCCTCGGCCCTCTTGGCGCAGATAAATCACCACGCCGGTGCCCTCTTGGGCGATCAACTCTAAGGCGAGCTCTAGTTGGGCGCGGCAATCGCAGCGAAGGCTGGCCATGACGTCACCGGTAAAGCACTCGCTGTGGACCCGAAGGAGGACTTCGGGTTGGTTTTCTACATTTCCGGCGATGATTGCTGCGGCTTCTTGCCCGTCGTTCATTTTGAAGGCCACGATTTGGAAGTCACCGGCCTTGCTGGGCATGGTTGCGGTGGCGAAGTCCGATACAGCGACGGATGCGATGCGTAGTTTTTTTGGGGGGGGCATCAGCGTCTCCGGACGACTGCTGGGCAGTCGCGTGGGGGTGTTCCCTTTCGGTCCGTCCTGTGTTTCAGGCTGCCGTCGGCCACGCGATTGTGCCGGTGGGGGTGCATTATTAGCGACAGCTACTACTTAGCTTGTGAGCCAATGGTGTCAACAGGGATGGGTCACCGTTCCCCAAAGGTCACAGGTTCTTTGTTGGCTTTCAGGGCTGGCTGGCTTGAGCCCTGGCACAAAAAAATGCGACGGAACCGTTGGTCCCGCCGCATCCCCCTCCCCAAGCGTTCGGGCTTAGGCGTTCAAGGACTCCTTGAGACCCTTTCCAGCCCGGAACACCGGGATTTTCCGCGCGGGAACGCGAATCTCTGCACCATTCTTCGGGTTGTGCCCGACGAACTCACGACGTTGAGACACAGTGAATGTGCCGAAGTCGGAAATGGTGACCTTCTCGCCAGTGACGAGTGCATCCTGGATGGTGCCCATGACGATGTTGATGTAGTTGGCGGCACGCACTTTTGGAATGTTGGCGCGGGCGGCGAGGGCGTCAGTCAGATCGGCTTTGTTCATGGTAGTTCCAGTATGATTTTTTAGGAAGTTTAGAAGATTTAGGTTTTGCTTACGGTATTTCCGCTGGCAATAGAACCTTAACGGGGTTCAAGTCTCGGTGTCAAGCTGGATTAATCGGTTTTTTTGTTTTTTGTGTGAGACTGACGTAAGTTAAACTAAAAAAACTAATAAAACGATTAATCCAATGGTGTTTGAACCCACCCACCCCGAATTACGAGGGCGCGAGGCTTGATGCTAAAGCGTGCGGGAAGTTGTCCGATCGACTCACCGTCGAGCTCAACTTGTATGGGCGTCGTCCCCATGGCCTCGGCGGTCAACTCGCTACACCGTATACGGGTGACCCCCGTGTTGTTCGCCATTTTCCCATCGTACAGGTGCCGAAATTCCAGCGCTTGGCGCAGTGGTGGGGTTGGCTGTACCAGGCTGAGGTCGAAGTGACCGTCTTGCATCGATCCGCCGGCGCCCACCCACATGCCGCTGCCACAGTATTGGCCATTGGCCACAAAAGCGCTCAAGAGCCTGTCTTCCCACAGTCGCTCGCCCTTGGCGGTCTTTGCACTCACTTTTACCTGTTGAGGCTGGTAGGTGGCCAATGTTCTCAATGTGGCGCCGATAAAGGTGGCCTTGCCACCAAAACGCTTGGAACTCAAGTTGCTGCGGCGGACGACCTCGCCGCTGGCCCCAAATCCGGCCTCGTTGATAAACAGCTCCTCGCGTGGCCCGTCGGGTGTGCTCACCTCTGCGAGCCCCAGATCGGAGGGAAGTGAAACCCCTGTGGCCGCGATCCACAGGGCTTCTCGCGCGCCTGACGGAATCTTGAGGGTGCGCACCAAGTCTGAGCCTGTGCCCAAGGGGATCACGGTGAAGGCGGTTTTTCGGCGAATGATGACCCCATCCTTAAAGAGCCCGTTGACGACCTCATGGCAGGTGCCATCGCCACCCACAGCTGCGACCAGATCAAAGCCTTGCGTGGCCCCCTCGGCGGCCAAAAAAGACGCGTGACCTGGGGCTTCGGTCGTGACCATCTCCCATTGTTCGAATGCGCGGTCTGCCAGATATTTGAGTTTGTCGATTTGAGCTGCAGCCCGGCCACCGCCGGCCCTGGGGTTGACGATCAACAGGATTTTTTCTTGGGTGTTTCGGGTGCCTGCACCCTCTGGGCGATTGAAGCTGTTGGGTTGGCCTATGGGCATGTCGGCGCTCCTCACGGTTTAGATGGTCGAAAATGGATCGGCGGGGCCCAGTGCTTGGACACCGGCCGATTGCAAGTGTGCAGCGCAACGGGTGTCTGGCACATACACGGCCTGGCCGTCCAAGCGGAGGCGAATCTCTTCTGCCATGGTGGCCGAGAGCGCGGGGTGGCTCAAGGCCAAGGGTGCTCGGGCGCCGCAGCATCTCAAAAGGGTTTTCACCGACGGTCCGGCTGGACAGTGGCAGGTTCGCCAGGTGGGCAAAGAGGGGACGTCCTGGCGAACGGATTCGATGGTTTCGATGCTGACGTCGGCGTCTATGAGGGCTTGGCGGCAGGTGGCGCAACTGCTGATGGCGGTGCGGCCTTGAAACACAGTCGCCAAAACATGAGTCACGGCCTCGGCCTCATGGGCGCGAATGCGATGGGCTTCACCGAGGTGGTCGTTTGTGCGGAGGGTGGAGAGCTTCTGCCCGGTTTTTTCGGCGAGGGCGACCGACCAATCTTGCGCCCCGCAGATGATGGCCACGGTTGGTGTGTGTCCGTGGATGGTCGGGGGTACAAATCGATGGGGTGGAGGCTGAATTTGGGATCTTGCTGCATCGAGGAGGGCCACGACCGGTTGGTCGACCCCGCAAAAATCTTGGCAGTGGCCGCAGCGGGTACACAAGTCGATGGTTTCGGCGGCATGGTTTTGCGCGCTGGGATTGCGCTTGGCCATCATGATGGATGTGAGGATTGCCGTGGGTGTGGCAGATTCGAGCCCTGTTCCCACGGCTACAGGGCATACGTGTCGGCACAGCCGCGGACAGAGCGCGCAAGTGTCGACGGTGGCTTGTGGTGTGTTCGGATTCATATTTTGGCTGTCGGGGGTATCGCAGGAACTTTTTCGGTGTCGGATGGTACAAAACAGGCCTCCGCGAGTGCACCTTGCTCGGCGGAAAAGGCCCAGGCTCGCTCTGAAGTCCAAAGTGGGCGGACATCTCGAGCATCCAGGTCAGTGTGGCCGGCGCTCACGATAATTTCGTCGCCCGTCGCTCGGATGGGGACCTCAATCCATTCAATATTTGCCCGTCGCAAGACCCCCCAGCGAAGGTCTGGCCCTGCTGCAGAGCGTGGTGCAGGACACATGCGGACCGCCTCACCATCCGAAAAACGAGCTTGAAGCGCAAAAAGAGGCACGCCTGGGATTGCTCCGCGCTCAAGCTTGTCTAGCCATTCTCCGATTGGGCGATCGGGTGGGAATCGAAGGGTGAATCCCTGAGAAGACAACACGCTCTGAATGGTTTCAGGTTTGGCCTGGGGGTCAATCCGCGCGATCAGGTTGGTGGGGCTCACCTCAAATACCGGCCCGCCGCTTGGGGGGGCGAGAACTGTTGTCGCGCATTTTTCGGGATTTTTTGGGAAGGGGCGACCGGGGTTCATCAGGCCGTCAGGGTCGAGTTTTCCTTTGATTTCTGTCCAAACCCGAAGTGCCGCGCCGGCCTCTTTGGCCGCGGCAGCCGCCTTGAGCGGCCCAACGCCATGATGGTGGGTCACCGTTCCACCGGCTTGGTGGGCGGCCTCCAGAGCGTCGCGCCAGGCGTCGTCATAGGTGGTCAAGCTCTGTTTTCCAGCGAACGAGAAGTAAATCGAGCAGCCTTCTGTATACGCATGGCTAAAGTGGGCCATCACTGCGGTGTGCTTGCTCAAGGCGCCACGGACCGCCTCGTACAGTGCGGGGAGTCGCTCCCAGGTGGCGGCGACCTCCATGGTGTCTGCGAACGCGCCGGCGATAAACACGGGGGCCAGTTTGTAGGAGACTGCGTGGCGGTTGGCGAACCAAGCCTCTCCGGGCTTTGCGCCCAGGTCTCGGCCGCTTTGAAGTAAGGGCGTTGCGGCTTGAACAGTGGCGTGGACGACAGCGGAAGGTCCCTCAAATCCGACGATCAGCAAGACTTCGTCGCCGAGGCCCTGGCTGATTTTATTGAGCAGGCCGGGCATGGCGAGAGGGATGGACAACAGTTGGCGCTGCAGGGCGGGATTTTTGCGGGCTGTGGCCTTCATCCAGCTAAAGACGCGGTTGCTTTTCCCGGATTTTGTAGGCTTGGTTTTACCGCTTATTTTGGTGTCGATGGGATCGTAGAGCCTGAGTACGCTCGGCCATAGATTGGCTTGCATCAGCTTGCGCATGGCCTCCCAAGCCGTCTCGAGCGAAGCGAACGCGAAGCCCCGCAGCCACCGGGTTTGAGGCATGGGTTGAATGTTGAGCAGTAACTCTGTCACCACACCCAAGCCCCCCTCGGACCCGGTGAGGATGGGCAAAAGGTCTTCTTCTCCGTGTGGGGTCCATAGGCCACAGTCCAGTCGGCCGGTTGGTGTTTCGGCGCTTGCGGCGAGCGTCATTTCATCGAAGACGCCATATCTACTGGAGAACTGGCCCGCGCTTCGGGCTGCGATGTAGCCGCCAACAGTGGAGCAGGAGATGGACGAGGGGCTGTGGGCCGTCATCCATCCGAGCTGTTCGAGTTGGTCCTCGAGGTGTTGCCCCAGTATTCCGGCTTGAACCCGGACTGTGCGAGACCGGGTGTCGATGCTCTGAATGCGGTTGAGGCGTTTGAGATCCACAACCAAGCTCGAGGCCCGTCCCCGTGCGGCACCGCAAACGCCAGAACCAGCACCATAGGGCACAATCTCGATGCCTCGTTTGGCGGCGAAGGCCACGGTGGTTGCCACTTGCTCTGGGCTGGTCGGTGAGGCTACCGCCATTGGGGCGCTCGGTTTTTCGTTGTCGACGAGCATCGCTAGCGTGTCTCTGGGCCACAGGTCGCGACGGTATGCGTCGAGGTGAATGGGGGCATCCGTTACGCGAATGCCGGCGGTTCTGAGCGCGTTGAGGTCCATATTATTGGTCCCTTAATTAGAAGACGCCCGGCTTGTGGCCGAGCGTCCCTTTGCGATGAGGAGTTTGGGGGCTTGAATCCCGCCGAACCATCAAAGCGTCTCCGTTTATACAAGATAGCAAGTCCCATGCCATCTCTAATAGTCTCTGGTAAAGTTAAGGGAAATCAATATCTTATGTGATTTCTTCCCAAGATAAGGTGGGCGTGTCACCGGCTGATTCAAGAAAATCACGACATTTATGTCGTGGTCTGATGTTTTGAGGCCCATGATGAGATTGTGTCGGCCATCGCCCAGGGTCGTTCGATGGGGTGAAAGTACTGGCCGCCTTCCACGGGCGTTTTCGTGATGTGATATGACACCGCTGGCTTAAATGACGCATATGTACCGGCACTTAGGGGGTCGGCATCGCCCCAGCAAAGCAGGGTCGGGGTCGGGGTAGTGTTTGGTGGAACGGGGTGTTTTGGCAGGCTCTTGAGGTAGCAGAGGGCCCGTGCGCGTTGGGTTCGATCCCCCAAAATTGGCTTACAAATCGCGACTGTCATGTCGTGATCCATCACGTAGGGGTTGACCACCGTTCGCCGAAGCCCGGCGGAGGAGGCCAGGAATGGGACAGCAAGCCTAGAAGAAAATCCAATCATGGCCATTGGTAAGGCTGCGAAGGTGGTCAGGCCCTTGGTGATCAGGTCATATTGTCCGAGAGGACCATTCGAGAATACCAGGCCAGCGAGATCTGTCTGGCTGTTGACCGCGTTGAGCAGCGGAAGGGCTGCACCGTGACCGACCAAGACGATGTCGTCATCGGCTGCCTCGATGTCGGCGACCAAGCGCTTGGTCTCTGCGTTGAGGCTACCCGAGCCTGCCTCAAGCATGTCCCAGCACCGGGCGTTGAGGCCGTTGTTCGCCATGCGATCCAGAACATCGGCCCACATGGTGCCAGCGAATGGGGGCCCAGCAATAAACCAGAAGTTTTTCATGGTCAGAGTCCTATCGCGACGGCCCAACATGTGGACGATATTGCTAAAAGGGATAGTCGTCAGGTCATTGATTTGGCTGGAGGCTATTGTGTACGATGTGATTATCCGAGACGGCACCATCGTGCGCTCTACGGGCCGTCTGGTAGCAGACATCGCCATCGAGGATGGCAAGATTGCCTATGTTGGGGGAAACCCTGGGGGTCCAGCCAAAGAGGAGATCTCCGCGATCGGACGTTTTGTCATGCCCGGTGTGATTGACACCCATGTGCACTTCAGGGATCCCGGCCATCCAGCCAAAGAGAGTTGGGCGACTGGGTCACGAGAGGCACTGCGTGGGGGCACCACAACGGTGCTGGATATGCCGAACACCACTCCCGGCACCCTCGATGAAGAGACGGTTCGCGACAAATTGGACCGTGCTGCTGCTCATTCGGTGGTCAACTTCGGTGTATGGGTTGGGGCTTCGGCTGAGAGTATCCCCAAGATTTCAGCCTTATGGGATGCCGGTTTGGTGTGTGGGACCAAGGTGTTTATGGGTGACAGTACGGGTGCTTTTGGTGTGACCCCCGAGGTGCTTGAGGCGGTTTTCACGCAAACCAAGGGCCTGATTGGAGTGCATGCTGAGGACCAAGAAGTTCTCGATGCAGCCCGGGCCCAATGGCAAGGGACCGCCAAGCCTGTGCACAACGATGTACGTCCGCCAGCAGCTTCGATCAAGGCGGTCGAGACGCTGATCGCCCTCGTTCAGCGCACTGGCCGCGCGATTCATATCTGTCATTTATCGACTGCAGGCGAGTTGGCCCTACTCGATCCCCTTCGTGGGGACCTTCCAATTACCTGCGAGGTTGCGCCCCATCATTTGTTTTTAAGTACCGACAATGCTGGGCATTTGGGCAATCTGGTCAAGGTCAACCCACCGATCCGTCCAGAGATCGATCGTCGGGCCATGATGGCCGCGCTCAAACGTGGCCGTCTCGACACCTTCGGCAGCGATCATGCGCCACATACGCTTGAAGAAAAACAAGCTGATTATTGGTCGGCACCTTCGGGCTTGCCGGGTGTTGGCACCATGTTTCCATTGATTTTGGGCGCACTCAAAAATGGCCGGATTGGCTTGGAATTGATGGTCGCCATGTGCGCAGAAAATCCAGCGCGGATTTTCAATCTTGAGGGCAAGGGTGTCATTGCCGAAGGGGCCGACGCTGATATGGTGCTCTTTCGCGAGGCCCATACCGGTAAGTTGACCACCGAGATGGTGCAGTGCCATTGCGGGTGGTCGCCCTTTGTGGGCCGTGAGGTGGGTTTGGGCCCCGACTTTGTGCTCGTGAATGGGGTTATCGCAGCGCGCGACGGCGTGATTATGGATGATGCACCCATGGGTCGCTCGGTGACGTACGGCGGCCGATAGCCCTCGCGTGTGCTCCCTGGGTACCAAAGACTAGGCGTGTGGTCACCTGGTAGACAAGCCTTTCGCCGCTCCTCCCATTGATGAGGCACGGTAATATTGAGATTCGACGAAGGGAGAGGGTGTACCCGTTCCAAGGTGTGTGCATTTGTGGTTCATGCCTCCTTGTGGTTTTCCGTGAAATGGAACGGGCACACCCAAAGTTTTAGGCTTGTGCAGGCTCGGAGTTGAGCGAGAGCCGGACCCCTTCCAGCAATGCCAATCGTGCCTTTTCATCTTCTTTGAGCCGTGTGCTTGCCCGATCCCTGCCTTGGCCCAAGCGCTCATCACCCATCGCAAACCATGAGCCCTTTCGCTCAATGATTCCGGCAGCCTCGCCCAAGGTGATCAATTCTGCCATTTGGTCGATGCCAATTCCGAATCGAATCTCGAACTCCACGATTTTGAAAGGTGGTGCCATCTTGTTTTTGACCAAACGCACCCGGGTCTTGTTGGCCACCGCCAAGCCGTCCACTTTGACCGACCCGATTCTGCGCACATCCAAGCGCATGCTCGCGTAAAACTTCAATGCATTTCCACCGGTGGTCGTCTCGTTAGAGCCATAAGTCACACCGATTTTTTGTCTGAGTTGATTAATGAAGATGATGGTGGTGTTGTTCCGTGAGGCGACCCCGGTGAGTTTTCGTAAGGCCTGGCTCATCAACCGGGCCTGGAGGCCGACCGGTAAGTCCCCCATCTCACCCGCGAGCTCAGCTTTGGGCACGAGGGCGGCCACCGAATCGATCACCACCAAGTCCACACCGCCGCTGGCGACCAGCTCGGCCACCACATCGAGGGCTTGCTCACCGTGGTCGGGCTGAGAGATGATCAACTCGTCAACGTTCACCCCAAGGGCTTTGGCGTAGTCAGGGTCCAAGGCGTGCTCGGCGTCAACAAACGCGGCCACCCCGCCTTTGCTTTGACAGCCAGCGATGGCATGAAGCGTGAGTGTGGTTTTACCGCTCGATTCCGGTCCGTAGATTTCCACCACTCGGCCTCTTGGGTAGCCGCCGCAGCCGGTTGCAAGGTCCAAAGCCATTGACCCAGTTGGAATGCCGTCCTTCTTTCGGGGGGGCTGTTCGCCCATGCGCATGACTGTGCCGCTGCCGTGTTTTTTTGTGAGTCGCGCGAGCGCCTCGTCAACGTGTTTTCTGTTTTCTGTTCGCTTCATGGTAGTGCCCCTCCTGGGGTGCTTGTGTTGGGCGTCCGGGTCATCCGGAGCCTAAATTGGTGTTGATTGTTGACGGTGAGCGCCTTCGGTAGACCGATGGTGCCTTTTGGGTTGGTCAAGGCCAGAAAGCTGTCGTCGAGGCGGGTCTCTCCATCGGTGCTTGGCGCCAGGTGGATCATCCATTGCTCACCTTCGGATGGCGGGCGTGGATAAAGCGCCGTGCTCACATCGGTCGTGAGCACACTCCCAAGCCACTCGACCACCGTAAAGTCACCTTCAATTCGATCGATGGTGAAGCCCAAATGCAGACAGAGAACCCATCCGCTCATGCTGAGGCCCCATCCATTCGGTAGCTGCTCGCTTCAAGAATATGGGCCACATCCACCCTGGGTTGTTGGGCCAAGTCCGCAATGGTTCTGGACACTTTTAAAATTCGGGCCCACGCGCGCCCGGACAGTGCGTGGGCTTCCATCACGGCGCGCAAGCTTTCCAGTGCTTCATCGGTGGGGTTTGCAGCCGAGCGGATACCGTCGCCTATCAGCTCAGCGTTACAGCCCACATCAGAGTGTTCATACCGTTTGAGTTGAAGTTCCCGTGCAGCGTTGACCCGTTCGCGGACGGCTTGGGACCGCTCCCCAGGCTTGGTGCTGACCATGTCCTGTGGGCTGAGAGGTTGAGTCCATACCTGCAAGTCGATGCGGTCTAGCCATGGGCCGCTGAGCTTATTTCGGTATCTGTCCACCTGAGATGGAGAGCAGACACATGGCCGGCTTGGGTGTCCATAAAAGCCACACGGGCATGGGTTGGCAGCAGCGATCAACGAAAAGCTCGCCGGATAAATCGCGGTTCCTCGGGCCCGACTGAGGCGGACCTCTCTGTTTTCGAGTGGGCCTCGAAGCAGTTCGAGTGCGCTGCGGCTGAATTCGGGTACCTCGTCTAAAAACAAAACACCGTGATGGGCCAAAGAGACTTCGCCCGGTTGAAGCTTGGCGTTGCCCATCAGCCCAGCGTTGGAGATGGAGTGGTGTGGTGCTCGGAAAGGCCGCTGGTCGACCAAGCCACAGCCTGGGGCGAGCAGCCCGGCGACAGAATGAATTCGGGTGATTTGAATTGATTCGTGGTGGGTGAGGTCGGGAAGAATGGTTGGCAACCGTGAAGCCAGCATGGTCTTCCCGCAGCCAGGCGCGCCGATCAACAGGAGATTGTGCCCACCTGCAGCTGCGATCTCGAGGGCACGCCTTGCCCGGTGCTGGCCTCTTACCTCACTCAGGTCGATCGTTTGGTTGACCGGTGTCGGTGCAGCTGGCTGAGCGGCCTCGAGCTCGGTGTGTCCATCGAGCCAAGTGATCACATCAAAGAGGGATTTCGCCGCGAGCACCTCGATGTTGTCCACCACAGCCGCTTCTGCGGCACAGGCCTTTGGGAGTACGATTCGCTTTGCGCCGGAGTTCACCGCCGCGAGGGTCAAGGCCAACGCTCCCGTGATGGGTCGAAGCTCCCCGTCCAAGGAGAGTTCACCAACAAAAACAGTGTCTTCGCTTCGGGTTGGCGTCACGCCACCATCGGCCATCAAGATGCCAATGGCAATCGGTAAGTCGAAGGCTGTGCCCTGTTTGGGCAAGTCAGCAGGGGCCAAATTGACCACAACCCGCTTTTTGGGGTAGGCCGCCCCAGAGGCGACGATGGCTGATCGAACCCTGTGTGCACTCTCGCGGATTGCAGACCCAGGAAGGCCCACAATGATCGTCGCGGGGAGTCGCCGAGGGAGGTCGACCTCTACAGTTACGGTCAGGCCATCTATGCCTGCGAGTGCCATCGATTGAATGATTGTTGCCATGCTAAGCCTCCACAGCGATGGGAGGTTGCAAGGCCTGTGCCGGACCCTATTTCAGGGACTTGAGGCGCTGGTGGCCGGTATTTGGACACCAGCGTGTCCAAAGTTTTAGGGCATTCTCAGCCAACTCTCTAAATCAGGGACCGAGCCCCCATCAAGGGCCTTGAGTACCGCCTCAGCGTCGTTGCCCACGGTGATGAGGTCACGAAGCTCCTCTCGAATAAAGCCTTGGTCGACGGCCTGTCCGATGAACTGAATGAGCGCGTCATAAAAACCACATACGTTAAAAAGCGAGATTGGCTTTCGGTGGTAGTTCAGTTGGGCCCAAGTCACGACCTCGAACAGCTCTTCGAGGGTACCAAAGCCCCCAGGCATGGCAATAAAGGCGTCTGCCTTTTCCATCATCATCAACTTTCGGGTGTGCATGGTGTCCACAACATGCATCTCGGTACATCCCGGATGGCCCAACTCAAGTGCCTGGAGTTTCTCGGGAATGACCCCAATCACCTCGCCACCGCCCTCGATTACAGCATCGGCGACGGCCCCCATTAAGCCGACGCTACCGCCGCCAAAGACGAGGCCGATATTGGAGGCTGCCAACAGATGCCCGAGCGCTGTGGCTGCACGGCGGTATTGTGGGTCGATTTGGTCGGAAGATGCGCAATAGACAGCGATGCGTTTGAATCGGCTCATGGCTGCCGGATAACCGATGGCATCAGCTTTGAGTAAACGCCGGAGGCTATCCGAGCGATATTTAGCATCGCAAAGTGATGTCAGACCCTGATTGACAAGCTGGAGGGGGCTGCCTACATCTATCGTTGACTTTTTAGGAGAATAGATATGCGACATCTTCGACTTTGTATCCTGGGCCTCGCCCTCGGCTGTGGCTCTGACACCAAACCGGGTGGAGAGTCCAGTGGCGACGACACTGGGGTTGGCGGTGGTAGCACCGACATCTCTGCCTTTATCAACGTGACCGACGCACCGATTGGTGACCTGAGTTGCTTCAACGCCGCCGATGGACTGGGCAGAGAAACCGCCGCCGATGGATGCGTGGCACAGCGTTCCATGAGCGGCCTGGTGAGCGATTTTCAGTTGGGTAGTCCCGTCGACGATGCCGAGGTTGAAATCTTTTTGAGTGACTCGACTGCGGGCCCACCCGACGCCATCTATGTCTCCGACCCAAATGGGATTTTCTCCGGCGAGGTCAACACCTGCGCGCCCTTTACTTACCGCGTGACGACCGACCCCCTGCTCGACCTCACCAAGGTCACCATCGAGTCTCATGATGTCATGCCAAATATGGGCCCCATCATCCCCACCCACGAGGTCAACTCCGTGTCATCGGTGACCTACTCTTTGATTCCGCGGCTTTTGGGGGTCAACCCAGACTTGAGCAAAGGAATCGTTGCCGGTCGCGCTTATGACTGCGCAGGACAAAACCTTGAAGGCTTGCAAGTGGTTGTGCGGGATGCCGCGGGTGTGGTCCCCGAAGACACCGTCGCCAAGTATTTTGTCGATGACTTCCCCAAGCGAGAGCAGATGTACACATCCGCCGATGGTCTTTGGATCATCATGGATGTCCCCCCCGGTACCTGGACCGTTGAAGGCTATGTGGCCGATGGCGCGGGAGGATGGTCCTTGGTGGCGGCGACAGAGCTCAATGTGGTCGCAGACAGCATCAACATCTCCAGCATATACACTGGAATATCCGATGGCGTGAAGATGCCGCCGGAATGCCTCACCGCTTGCAACTAGGCCTTTTTGGGGCCCCCATACTCGTCGGGTTTAGGAGTTGAATATGGTCTCTTTCATCGGCTTGATGTGCGCCCTGGGCTTGGGGCCAGCGCTGGCAGAGGGACCGGAAAAAACCGACTTGGAGTTTGATCTCGAGGGCTATTACCGCACCCGTGGCTATGCTTTTCAGCATCTCTTTGCTAAGCCCGTTGACGGCCCTGGGGAACTTGGTCGGCCAGGGGGTTCGGCCTCGTATATGCAGCAACGCTTGCGACTATCGCCGGTCATCTCGTTTGAAAAACGCGCCAAGTTTAGCATGATGGTGGATGTGCTCGATGATGTGGTTTGGGGAGACAATGCCTCCAATGCTTCGACTTCTATATTTGCCGGCGAGCCTTCTGTGACCGGCATCGATGGTCAAGAGACCGCGACCTTTCAAATCAAGCGCGCGTGGATGGAGTTCGACATTCCGGTGGGCAAGCTCAGAATTGGGCGTCAGCCTTCGGATTGGGGTCTGGGCCTTCTGGCAAACGATGGCAATGGCTTCGACGATCTCTTTGGCGAAAACCACGGCGGTTCCACCAATGACCGTGTGCTGTTCGCTACCCGTCCATTGGCCATCGCCCAAAAAATGGCCGGAAAATCTGACTCTGGGTTTCCGCTCTTTTTCGCGGTGGCTGTAGACCGTTTGGTCACCGATCCACTCCGCGAATATTATGGCTACAAGTGCGACCTTGACCCAGCGGGGCTTGGAGACGGCGATTGGGTGGGGGGCTACAACCAAGGGGTCGATGCCGAATACGACCCGCGTTGCGACTTGCGAAATGGGCAAACCAAGGGGCTTGGCCAAGATGGCGAGACCGACCAGGAACACGATTTTGTTGAAGATCGCGATGCAACAAGCCGGCGCAGTGATTGGTGGGCAGACGAGCAGGACGATGTCTTTGAAATGGTCTACGCCCTCATTTACAAGGGTGAGGACATAAAGCTTTTGGGTCGCACATCAGACCTGACCTTGGGCGTGTACACCGTCCACCGCTCTCAGGCTGAGACGGACTCCGATATTTGGATTTTGGATGCTTACGGGCACCTTCTGTTCAATGGCCTGCTCCTCGAGGGCGAGGTGGTCAATATCTCGGGTCAAACCAATGCGATCAAGCTTCCTTCTGGCGAGGGGAAACACACTTTGTACAAAGCGGTCGACGCCTGGGGCTATGTGGTTCGTGCCGGGCTTGAACAGCCTGGATACTCGGCCATTTTTGAGACGGGATACGCGAGCGGTGACGACAATGTGACCGACGATCGCTTCACCGGCCGTGCCTTACACCCCGATTTTAATGTGGGCTTGTTGTTGTATGAGGAGGTCCTAAGCCGGGTCACTGAGGCCGCTTACCCTGGGGACGCAAGCAGCTTGGCCTCCAATGGCGGCGTCTACAACTCCCGATATATTTATCCCCACCTGAAATTTCGCCCCACCGAAACCATTGAGATCATTGCGGCCTATCTGGTGGCTTGGCCAGACAAGGTTGATGGATCGGTGATCCAGTGTGGGGAGGGCGATGATGATGGTGTTTGCAGCAGCTTCGAGGCCAACGACGCCACCCTGGGTTGGGAAGTGGACCTTGGTATTCGTCACACCTTTCATGAGCACATCAATGTGGCACTCGAGGCGGCCTGGGCCAGGACATCGGATCGTGTACCCTTAGAGGCCGCAGGCCTAAACCCAAGTGGCAAGTTTTTTAGCCTTCAGGCCCGAGCGGCCTTTCAATTTTAAACCGTGTTTAGCATGCTGATTATTTTCTCTCTTATTTCGACCTTGTGGGCTGGCCCGGTAGAGGACTTGGCCCTCGCGTCCTCTAAAGCTGCCACTGAGACGCAGCGCATGGCGGCCTTTGAGCGCATTGTCGCGCTTGGCTCAACGGATATGGCCTTGGTTAGCAAGATCAGCCAAGACGATGGTGCGGATTCACGCCAGCGCTGGGTTGCCGTGCGGGCGTTGGGGCAAATCAAGGGCGACCGTGCCAAGAATATTCTAATCGGGCTGGTGGCCGACCCGATGCCCGCCATCCGTGCGGCTTCAGCCTCAGCGATGGGAGATTATGGCGACCCGGACTGTGTGCCTTATTTGGTCCGGCTGATTCAAGACCCTGCAGTCATCGTCCGTGCCGCTGCGGCCTCGGCCTTGACGTCCAGTGGTGATGAGCGGGCCGTAGACATATTGTCTGAAGCCCTGAGCGACAAAAAGAACACCTTCAGGGGCCGAAGTATTTGGGTTCGGAAATACTTTGTTGATGCCTTGGGTGGCACCGGCTCGACCTCGGCCTATCCAGCCTTGCTTCGGGCCATGGACGATAGCGACCCTGATGTGGTGGGGCGGGTGATACCGGCACTCGAAAAAATCGCAGGCTTCTCGTACAGCGAAGGCCGAAGCCCGAAAAAAGAGGTTGAGGCCTGGCGGCGTTTTATCAGCAATGAGTTGAGGCGCTGATCAGCCACGAATATCGAGTTTGAGTACTGAGCGCCCCACCCCGATGGTGTCTCCATTTCGGATTCGACTCACGGTGATTCGCTGACCATTGTGGTAGGTACCGTTGGTGCTGCCCAAGTCCCGCAAAAAAATCATCTGCCGCCCAAAAACCTCGATGACCGCGTGCCGCCTAGATGCCTCTTCGTCGGTGAGGGGTATCTCCCCGGTCTTTCGACCGATGCTCACGTTTCCGCGAGAGAATCGGAAGACCTTGCCGGCATCTGCTCCAGCGACACACTCCACAGAGGCCAGCAGTCCAGGGGGCAGCCGAAGCGCCTGATCGATGACATCTCCTCCGGGTTGGGTGCCTTGGGTCGGCTTGACCTCCATATCGACCAACTCTTCGTCCAGTAACCAGGCGATTTCGGTGGCTGAGGCGCTGTGGAGAGAAGGGGCGTCCCCGCTGGGGGAGGGGGAGTCGAGTCCAATAAAAAGGACCATGCGGGTTGAACCGATCGCGATCTCCGAGCCGGGTCGCAAGACGGTCTCACGTACCAAGCGCCCATCAACCAAGGTGCCGTTGGTGCTTCCGAGGTCTTGAAGGACATAACCATTATTGCGAGCAATAATTTGCGCGTGGGTGGAACTCACAAGGGGGTCGTCCAAGATGAGATCGCCACGTTTGCGGCCGATCACCAAGGGGTCTTGGCCGAGCAGAGGTATGTTGAGGCCTTGCTGTATACCAGCAACCACCTTCAGGAAGGCATCAGCCATCAGCCGCTACAAGACTCGGAGTTGGCTTCGCGCTGTGCGAGGTAGACTTGGTGCATTCTTCCGGGGAGGGAGCGGTCCAAGGCGGTTGCCAAGAAGGCCCCTGCGGCAGAGGCAGTCTCAAGACAAATACCGGTGTCGAAACCCATGTCCTCGAGCACGTTGATCAAATCTTCGGTCGCGGCATTTCCGGCAGCGCCTGGGGCGTAAGGGCACCCGCCGACACCGGCGATCGCACCGTCGAAGGTTCGGATGCCGGCCTTGAGTCCTGCGACCACATTGGCGACGGCGGTGCCTCGGGTGTCGTGCATATGAAGTGCTGTGCAATCGAGTGGGATGCCCGCGGCGGCCACGGTCTGAATTACGGCGGTGACTTGGTCTGGGTTGGCCACACCGACGGTGTCGCCGAGCACGATGACGTCAGCACCAGCCTCCCTAAGTCGCAGGGCGAGACGAGCGGTTTGGTTGGCGTCGATCTCGCCTTCGTAAGGACAACCAAAAACAGTGGAAATGTATGCGCGCACCACAAGACCCTCGGCCTTGGCATCGCCGATGACCTTGGTTTGTGCGGCCAGGGTCTCCCTTTGGGTTCGGTTTAAATTCTTTTGGTTGTGGGTCTCAGATGCAGACAAAAAGGTGCAGACGTGCCGCAGGCCGCAATCGATCGCACGCTCCAGACCCCGCTGATTTGGGACGAGGCCCCAATAGCGGACGCCTTCTGCCTGGGGGAGACTGGCCACAACTTGGGCTGCGTCGGCGAGTTGAGGGACCCAACTGGGCCGCACAAAGCTGGTGACCTCAATGTCTCGGATACCCGCAGCGACCAAACGATGGATTAAACCGAGCTTTGCCTCAGTAGAGAGGACGGTCGCCTCGTTTTGAAGCCCATCCCGAGGGGAGACTTCGTACAGGTTGACTGTGTTTGGGCTTGGCTGCTTCATTAAAGTGATCCTATCACGCACAGGGTGTGGGTTGATCAGTGTTTGGTGCCCATTAAAGAGATCATGATCGCTTTTTGGGCGTGCAGCCTGTTTTCTGCCTGGTCAAATACCACCGATTGGGGCCCGTCGATGACGGCTGCGGCCACCTCTTCGCCGCGGTGAGCAGGCAGGCAATGCATAAAGATGGCGCTTGATTTGGCTGCGGCCATCAAGTCGGTGGTGATCTCAAAGCCCTCAAATCGCTTTAGGCGCTCTTGGGCTTCATCTTCTTGGCCCATCGAGGCCCAAACATCGGTGTAGACCACGTCGGCTTGAGCGACCGCTTGGTATGGGTCTTCGGTGATCTGAACCCCCGAGCCAGAGGCGGTGGCGATCGCCTGGGTTTCGGTGACCACTCTGGCGAGGGGCGCGTAGCCTTCGGGATGGGCGATCGCGACATTCATGCCCACCTTGGCGCACCCGAGCATGATCGAGTGGGCCATATTGTTCCCATCTCCGATGTAGGCGAACTTCAGACCTTCGAGTGTTCCGAATTTTTCGGAGACGGTTTGCAAGTCTGCGAGCACTTGGCAGGGATGATTGTAATCGGAGAGGCCGTTGATAACGGGGACGGAGGCGTTGTTGGCCAACTCTAGGACATCTGCATGGCCAAACACACGGGCCATGATGCCGTCGACATACCGCGATAATACGGCGGCTGTGTCCGCGATGGTTTCGCCCCGATGAAGTTGAATATCGGTGGGGCCCAAGTAGATGCCCTGGCCGCCCAACTGAAAAATACCGGTCTGAAAACTGACCCGGGTTCTTAAGGACGGCTTTTGGAAAATCATGGCCAGCGTCTGGCCGGCGCATGCGTTTTGGTAGGCGCGAGGATTGCGTTTTACATCATGGGCGAGGGTGACCAGTTCTCGCAGAGATTCAGTGGAAAAGTCAGCGAGGGCGAGGAAATCTTTGGGCATGGTGGTCTCGGTGGCTGGGTTGCCAAGCCCTTATTGCGGGTCAGGCCTGGGTGCATCGGGTGATCGCCTGCCCTTATGAGTTCAACCACAGCCATGCGGGCACTGTGGTGCTGGCCA
>DBIS01000114.1 GCA_002296975.1 Deltaproteobacteria bacterium UBA796
GCTGACGCAGACGCCGATGCCGATGCAGACCCAGGCGACGCGTTCCTGCCTTTCGGTGAGTGCGTGGCTGACGGCACCGACCCGGTCACCTTAGGATCAGCGGCCTTCGATGGTCACATCCTCGAAGTCGTCGTCTCATACAGCGGCGGTTGCTCCGACCACGAATGGGAGCTGTGCTGGAACGGGGTGGTGCTCGACTACCTCATTCCAGAAATCGAAGTGAAACTCAGCCACCACGCCATGGGTGATATGTGTGATGCCTGGATCACGGAGACCCTACGCTTTGACGGTACATGGATCGAAAGCACCGTTGGCAACCCCTCAAATGTCACCATCAAACTTCCCGACGGCACCTCCGTCTCTGCCATATATGCACCCTATGCCTACTCCGAATAGTAAATGAACACACAAGACCTATCCGCTCGACTCGACGACCTCGAGACTCGATACGCCTTTCAAGAGGAAACCATCCGGCAACTCGACGAAGTCCTGCGAGCACAAGCCACCGAGCTCGACCGACTCAATGCACAGCTCAAGACCGTGCGCGAGCAACTCAAAGAGACCTTGGCCCCCGAGGCCCCTCCTGAAGAACAGGTGCCGCCACACTACTAGACCGCACTTGGGTGGGGCTTAATTACTTCCCAACAAATACAAGCCCAAACCAATCGGATAAATCAGGGCCGAGTTCGACATATTTGAGGCCGACAGATTGTCCAGAAGCTCCTGAACCTGGGCGACTTTGCCCCCCCGCCCCGTCTTCCGCTTGGCCGAAAAGACTGCAAAAAAGGTCACCGCCTCGGGCAAGGACGTCGCAAAACCGAGAATCCAGCCCGCAGCCATCGCAGGCACGCCCAGTTGCTTCACTACCGCGTTGATAGCCTCGCCCAAAAACAGCCCTGCCACCATAATTAGCGCCAAAGAGACCGCGATAAACAGCACCCCGGCAACGCGACTTCCGGCCTGGGCCTGAGATTGCCCCTGAGGCCGCTCACCATCACCTTTGTCCATCATCAGGTACAGCACAAACACACCAAATAAGATCGGAATTAGCCCCACGTGTGTGTCCAGACCAAGCCCCATCAACATCAGCGGAATCGCGACCCCCAAGGCCGCGAAGGAACTCTCTGCCAAAAAGCGCCGGTGAAATAAGATTGCACCCCGCTTATGAACCAAGACAGCCAACCCAGCGAACATGAAATTAATCAGATTCGAGGAGGCTATATTCCACAAACCGGCATCCCAAACACCCGACAATCCCGCCGCAACAAGGGTGACCAATTCGGGCACTGATGTCGCATATCCCGTGGCTTTTCCCCGGGCTTTCAAGCTCCAACCGGCCGCAGCACTCAGGCGATCAATGCCCGGAACCAAGCCGTACTCCACCAGTACGATGATCGCGAATACCGAAAGAAGCATAGTGACGACGGGCATTCAAGGCTCTATCGCGCTCAAGCCTAAGCGTCGCTGGGCCGCCGGATTGCCATCAAGGTCAGGCCGCAAGCTGGAGCGCCCATCGGCGTTCCTCGGGGCGAAGCCGAAGATAGAAGATTGGCCGCCCACTCCAGCTCGAACTCACCCAAGCCCACAGCCACCAAAGTCGCCACCATTTTGCGAACCATATGCCTCAAAAAGCCGTCCCCTTCGATGTTGATGGTCAAGCCTGCAGCATCCCAAACCAGATCAACCCGCACGATTGTCTTTAGGCGAGCCTGAGACGATGACTTAAAACAATATGCCGAAAAATCATGCTGGCCGATAAATATCGCTGCCAACTCTTCCATGGGCCCCCGCTCAAGCGACCCTTCAATCGTCCACGCCCGCGGGTCGTCCACACCATCTGTTCGGACCCGATAGCCGTACCACTTTCCCACACTCAAATTCCGAGCGTGGGTGTGAAAACCGGTGCGTTCCGCCACCACGCTCAGCAAACCATCATCGCGGTTCACCGACATCGCCGCCTCAAACACTGCATCATCGAAGGGGGGCAAAAACCAGCACGTGGCGTAGTTTTCAACCGCGTGTACCCCCCGATCTGTGCGGGCCGTAAAACATAAAGCCCGCGCACGCTCGGGTGTCGCCGCCTCTAACCGAGCACGCAGGGCAAGCTCGATGGTGGGGTGGCCCGGCTGATTGGGCACCCCGTAAAAGAGGCTCCCATCATATCCAAATTTGAGTAAATACTGATGTCGATCGAGCCTGGCCATATTCCAATGTTAGCGTCATTGAATGAACCCAGTAGAAGAAGTCCGCGATTGGATCAACCGGGTGGTGGTGGCATTAAACCTATGCCCCTTCGCCAAGGCACCACTCGACGCTGGACGGGTGCGCATCGCTGCGAGCCGAGGGCAGGACGCGCCCTCCATTTTGGCCGATTTATTACACGAGATCGCGCTGCTGGATGACGAAGACCCAGAAGCAGACACCACCTTGTTGGTCATCACCGCCCTCAGTCTGGACTTTGACGCATTCGTCGAACTGATCGACATGGCCGAGGCGCTGTTGTCGGCCGCAGGACACGATGGGCGCTACCAACTGGCCCACTTTCACCCCGACTATGTTTTTGAGGACGCCGAGCCAGACGACCCCGCCAACCACACCAACCGCGCCCCACACCCAGCGCTGCATATTTTGCGGTGGGACCAAGTGGCCGAGGCTGTCGCATCACATCCCGACGTGGCGGCCATTCCCGAGCGAAACCAAGCACTATTGCGGAAACTGGGCGCAACTGGAATCGCCAAACTCAGGGACTAAATCCACGTTATGTGACCACACAGTGGTACCTTAAGGCCAGGCCAAACCAACCGGGGGGCCCCATGCAGATCACGCTCGTCGACCCACTGCTCGACTACCGCGCTCACTGCGTCTCAGAGACCCTCGGCTTGATGTATGTGGCGGCAGTCTTGCGAGATGCTGGCCACGATGTACGAATCATCGCCACCGGTTTGCGTGCAGAAAAATCCCTGGAGCCTCAGGACATTGCAGATGCTGACTTGGTTGGTATCACCGCCACATCCGCCCTGTTCGGCAACGCCAAAACCGTCCTCGAAAAAATCCGCACCTGGCGCCCAGAACTCACGGTGATTTTGGGCGGCGCACACGCGACGGTGAGCACTGAATCCGCATTGGCGGCCGGCTTCGACTTTGCCATCTTGGGTGAGGCGGAGATCACCATTCTGGAATTTGTCGACAATATGGGCCGAGGCGAGGCCAAACAAACCCAAGGCGTGGCATTTTTGGATGCACAAGGGAAGATGCACAAAAACCCAGCCAGCCCCCTCGTCGAAGATCTGGACACCCTCCCCTTTCCAGCCAGAGACCTTTATGACTATGAGGCTTTTAGGGCGGCCGGCGGCTGGGAGTTCGGGATTATGTCGAGCCGAGGCTGCCCTTTTCGGTGCACATTCTGCCAACCCACCCTCAATATGATCTTTGGCCGAATGCGAAAACGCGGCCCTGAAAACGTGGCTGAGGAGATGGCGCAAATTCAGGCACGCTACGCCCCCGAGATTTTGTACTTCAAAGACGACACCTTATCTGCCAACGGACTGGAGTGGTTCTCTCGATTCCAAGTCGCACTAAACGAGCGCGGCGTCACACAGAGATGGAAGTGCAACACCCGCGTGGACAAGGTTGGCCCAAAAATCCTCGACGCCATGGCTGGTGCTGGCTGTGAAGAGGTTGTTTTTGGGGTCGAGAGCGGCAGTCAGCGCATTTTGGATTTTTACCAAAAGGACATCGTGGTCGAGGACACCATCAAGGCCTTCGCCCAGTGCAGGGAACGGGGAATTCGGGCCGGGGCCAATGTGATTTTGGGCGCGCCAATGGAGACTGCCGAGGAGATGGAGCAGACTTACCAACTGTTAGCGCAAATCAAGCCCGACCATTTTTGGGTCTTTTTTGCGACCGCCTTACCCGGCAAAGCACTGACACAATATGTGGTAGAGCACAATTTGCTCAAGCGAAACCTAGGCTACCACTATTATGACACCGCTATGAACGGCGTCTACGGTGCCGCGAATATTGAGCTTGAAAGCATCACTTTCGAGCAGATGGTCACCATGAGAAACCGCATTTTAGGCCTTAAACCAGGCACAAGCCAAGAAGAATTGGCCATCCATCACCAGATCCCGCAACACAGTCCAGATCGCGCGCCCAGAGGCTGACAATATACGGACAATAGAGCGGTTGTTTTCGATTAAATTAACGACATCAACTGGAGTGAAGATGCGTACAGTTACACTGATTGCTTTTATTCTCGGCTGCCCCTCGGCACCGAAAGTCGTGACCGACGACGGGTCCATCCTACCCAGCACGCTTCCGGACACTACGGACGCAGATGCCGACGCAGAT
>DBIS01000115.1 GCA_002296975.1 Deltaproteobacteria bacterium UBA796
TAGGCGTCAAAGTTCAGTACCGACTCGCCAATCAAGTTAATTTTTCCGTAAAAGGGTGCCCATCTCGTTGCAAAGGTGGCCCCCATGATCATTTTGTCCAGGGGTTGCTGAAAGTTTCCGCCACTATTTCCACTGGCCGCGATGCTGACCAATGTGTGGGTGAGGCCCTTGAGGTCGTTCTCTCCAAGGTCTGGGGAGTATAAAAAGATGCCCTCTGCGGCTAAGGTTTCTGAGAAATGGTACGCGCCTATCAGCCCGCCAACATAGCGCTGAACCAGCGGATCGCTGGGTACATAGCCCAAGACGGGGGTGGTCTCGATGCGCCCTTCTTTCAGGAAAAAGCGGTTTTGGACGGCGTTTAGCGGACCTTTACCCGTTTGCGCATCTTTAAGGGCTATGCCCGCGGGATGATCCGCAGCTGCGGCAGGCGTGTGCAGTCCCGCCACAAGGGCTGTGGCCGCAAGCCAGGTTTTGAGGGACTTGAATGTTCGCATTCTGTGTCTCCAGAGGCCAAAATGAGCGTCATCGCCAAAGGCGCCAAAATCAAGAACCCTCTCCTATGCGCGAGTTGCGCACAGAAACAGAGCCCCGTGGCGCGAACCGTAACACGGCTTTGGGGGTGTCGTTTGTAGAGGAATCGTCAGACACTGAGGCCCAGTTCCGATAAAGTGGGTGGGCCCAACACGGCTTTGGAGGCTTGAATGTGGATTTGGATCGTCGGCATGGTGGCTATCGCTGGGCAGTCCACACCGGTGAAGATCGTGGTCAGTGGCCCAAATGAGGTGTCCGTTGTGTCCACGTTGGAGTCTGTGTTTGTGCCCGCATGCCGTGGTTTGACATGGATGCTTTTTGACGCCGACTCGGCTCAATTTCTGCCAACTGCGCCGAAGGCTTGTGGGGCCTTGGCGCCGGCCATGAAGGTTGGCTCGCAGGGGCTAAAGTTTCAAGTCGACGTGGCCCTTCCGGCACTGCCAAAGGTCGGGTTTCACCTGCTTCGGCCACGGGTAGTGATCGGCTTAAAATGTAAGGAGAAAGCACCATTTCCGCTTGCCGAATGTGGCGACATCAAGGTGGTTTATGGCCCACAAATCATGGTGCGAAATCTCGGGGCAGCGACCGTTAGCCGACCCTCAAATTCAAAATAGTTGCTTCTTACAAAACGTTGACTGTGAGCGTTGCCCAGCCCATGCCTCCACGGCGATCGCGGACGACCACATGGAGGGTCAGAAGGCCAGGGGATTTGGGCGCCGTCCATTCTACTGAGGTGTGGGGGTGTAGGCTGAATGCCTGATCGAAAAAGGCATCTCCGTCTTCTTCTGTGCCACCTTTTTCGGTGTACCAGGAAAAATAGGGCTCCTCTGAGCGAAACACTTTCGTGCCATCGTTTTGGGTGTATGCGTAGGTCTCGATGTGGCCGTCTGCGAGCAGGGGTTCAATGATGTAAATGTGGCCCCGTTGGGCGCTAAAGCCAGTCGCCCCGTCAATCTGGGTGCCAGAGACGACAAAGTCTACGATGTCAGGGTTGTGGTTTGGGGTCTCGGCCTCAGAGATAGGCGTGCGCTTGAAGGCCACCGCCAAATCAGCGGGGTCCAGCTCTTCTTCGGCGTCCGGGTTTGGCTCTTGGCCTGGGGATGGAAGAGACTCTGTGATTGCCAAGGGGAGCGCGATGATGTTGACCAAGCCCGCAATCCCTTCTGCCCGTTCCGAGTCGGGAAGGCCGTCCAAGGCTGTAAGGGGTATGTCCCATTTTGGAGGAAACATAGGCTCAAATCCGATGATCGAATCATCTTCAGGGGCATCATCGTCAGGGGTTGGAAGCACCGGGTCGAGGTCGCAGCCTGAAGCTGAGGGGCCTTCGGGTAGACAAGCCATCCATAGCAGCCCACCGATTGGGTCGTCGTCGGGTGCATAGGTGAGGGATGTAAAGGTCAAGGTGTCCCCTGGGCGGGCCTCGGCCAGGGTGCCTAGGATTGGGTCGGTAGCGCCGTCGACGGTGGCACGCACAGCCAAGATGCGCATGCGGTCGAGTTGCCATTCCTGGCTTAGGCCGTCGCCGTTGCAGGAGATGAGCAGGCTAAAAAGGCTAAGTCGAATCAAAACGAGTACTCCGCGCGGAAACCGATGGACGGTATGAAAGGCAAACCTTGAACGTAGGTCGACTCGGTGTAGTCGTAATTATACTCTTCAGCTTCGGGGTTTTCGCCATGAATGATGTTGAGCAGGTCGACATAGGTCTCGAGCCACCAATGCTTGAATGTGTACCGCTTGTCTACCCTTAAATCGAGGGCGTAAAACGGAGGTAATCGCTCATTCAGGGCGTCGCCGGTTTGATACGGGAAGTACCCACCTGTGTCGATGTCGTAGATGCCGCCGTCATAGGGCGTGTGTGGATTGCCCGTGACGTATCGGAAGCGGCTCGAAACGCCCCAGTCTTTCGGGAGGTCGTAGCCGCCCAGTGCCACAAAAATGTGGGTTTGGTCGTATTCGAATGGGCGCCATTCATCTGCCTCAGAAGGGAGGGTCCGGCGTTGGCTTTGCAGGGGGACCTTGTAGCGCTCGGCAGAGGACAAGGTGTAGCTCAGCCAACCGAAAAACCGACCGACTGGATTGTGGCGCACCATGAGTTCCATGCCCCGAACACGCCCCTGTCCACCGTTGACAAAGAAAGGGTCCGCACTGGTTTGAAGGTCTTCGTTCTCTACGATCAAGTCGTCAAGACGTTTGTAAAAGAAGGTGATGTCGCCCTCTATTGCGTCGGAAACCCGATGCTCGACACCAATTTCTGATGCCCAAGATCGTTCAAAGTCCACGCGAATATCGGTTTCATTAAATCCGAGGTCTGCACCTTGAGGTGGCTGGTGGTAAATGCCGGACCCCGCCTTGAACGTGGTGTTCTCCCAGGGCGAATATCGGACCGAAAACCGCGGATCGATGCTGGAAATATTGTAATAGGGCAAGACCAAGGTGTTGAATCGGATGCCGGGAATGAGGGTGAGGGTGTCCGAGCCGTCGATGGGTTTTAGCCAAGCCTCAAGGAATGGATCGATGGACCAGAAAGTGCCGTCAAAGGAGGTGACAAATGGCTCACGTTCTTCGATCGGATCGAAGGTAGTCATGGCTTCGGGATCGAAGGGCAAGGTGATGTCCACCCGATAGGGGCCGCCAAGCACGTCGAGGCCTGGTCGGAGGGTGAACCATGGGGTCGGTGTCCACAGCACGTCCCCGCGAAACTCCATAATCCAACTCCATTGGTTGAAGCTGAAGGCGTCTCCGAGTCCAAACCCGACCGTGTCATAGCCGAGGGATGGACTGAGGCGTGTGGTGATGGTGTCGTCGAATTTGTGGTTGTGTTGGACGATGATGCGGTGAGCACCGTAGTGGACGTCGGCATCGCCTTGGGTGCTCTGGTCGGTACCTTGGGCAAAGTCGCCTGGGGAGCCAAAATACAGTTGGTCGCCAAAGCCGAGCATTAAAATCGAGAACTTGCCGTTGCTCTTTTCAAGGTCGTCGAGCTTGACTTGGTAATCCCACCAATAAGGCTTGACGTTGAAGCCATTCCTGCCCGCGAGCGGCGTGATGAAGGCGTCCAAGTACGAGCGACGGCCCGCGGCGGTGAGGCCCCATTTTTTGTTTTTACCCACCCGGCCCTTGATGACTGCAGAAGCGTCGAGAATGTCTGCAGACACCTCAATTCTAAAGTTTTCGGGGTAATCTTGGTTGGTGCGGATGTTGATGACGCCACCAGTCGCGCGCCCATATTCGACACCGAAACCACCCGGAAGATAGTCCACAGAGCCCACCAAGTCTTCATTGATGATGGAGACGAGGCCGCCCAAGTGGTAAATCAAAGGGACCCGGATGCCGTCCACATAGAAGGCGGTGTCCTCTGGGTTGGAGCCGCGAACCACCACCAGGCCTGTACCAAAGGGTGCGCGCGCTGTGCCGGGCAGGTTTTGAATCACACGAACTGGGTCGCCAAAAGTACCTGGGATGCGTTGTATTTCCTTCGCTGTGAGGGTGCGGCGTGTGATGTCGGGTTCTGGGCGTTCTGCCTCGATGATCATCATTTCGTCGGCTTCAAATTGTGTGTCAGGGCGCAGCCATAGGTTGGCCGTGGTGACCTTGCCGTCTTTGATGCGGAAGCTCTGTCGCTCAGTTTTGTGGCCGGGAGCCTCGACTGTCGAAAAGGCCATTCCGCTGGGAAGGCCGCGGAACTGGAAGCGTCCCTCTTTGTCTGTGGAGGTCTCGAAGTGGATGCCGTTGATTTGTAGTTTGACGTTTACGGCGGCCATGGTTGTCCGATCGCCCATTCGTCGGATGTGGCCATCAAGGTTTACAGGCAGGGGCCCGGTGGCTTTGACCTCGGCGGACAGGGTGAATTTGTAATCGAAACTGATCGCAACGCCGATGGGGCCGTCTGCATTTTCTGCAGGCTCAAAATGCATCTGCTTGATCGCTGCAATGGCGGCTTCGTCAAAACCATGGCCTGCGGGTCGGTCGATCCGAACGTCGGTGACTGCACCTGTCTTGTCGAGGGCGATCGCCAGCCTCACGGTGGCCTCGATGCCCTGAGCGCTTGCGCCAGCAGGGTACTCGGCCTGAACAAAAGTGCGCACGGTCGGTGTTTTGATGATGGGGAGGGCTTCGGGGGCTTGTGGTGGCTCGGCGGGAGGGCGCGTGGCACCATCTCCCAAGCTTTGTGCAGAGGCCTTGGTGGCTGTCAACAAGAGCCCGGCAATGAGGAGGGATAAACGTGGGTTCACAGCACTCTCTTTCGATGGGGCATCATATTCCTGTTGGCGAGCTGTTGGGTGAAAAAACTGCGCGTATTGGCTTGATGAAACGCAAACACGGGGCACCCTGGTTGAGGATGCCCCGTGTTAAAAATGGAGGCGACGACCGGATTCGAACCGGTGGATGGAGGTTTTGCAAACCTCTGGCTTACCACTTGCCTACGTCGCCAGCGGTCCACTGCTATGCAAGCGGACCCCAATGGTCAAGCATTCAAGCGTGCGATCGCCTGAATCGCGACCTTCATACCCCCTTCGATAACGGTGCTTCTCCACACTTCATCATCCGGGCAAAAGGCCGCGGATAGCGCTAATTTTGCCTTGATATTGCTGTTTATCCCTCAAAAAATTCCGATTCAAGTCCACGTTCGACCCGTTCACCCGGCGGAGATTCGCCATGCCGAATGGGTTGATCACATGAAGCAACACGATGCGGCGGTCAGCGCTCGGGCTCTGGGCAAGATGAGATTTGATAAAGGTCAATTGAGTCGCACTGCCCGCGAAGCCCTCCATCCCGTGCAGGCCACTCGATAAAACGAGCGCCTTTCGGCCCGTTCCAAACACCGCGGCGTCGATGGTTAAGGGCTCAGTTGCGTCCGCTTGCTGGGTGGGAAGCGGCCAGGCGTACATGGTGCCGCCGGCTGCCTGGGCCTGGTTTCGAAAGGCGGCCCGGGCATCGTGATAGCTGTTGTGGAACATGGGCTTAAGTTAACCGAAGCCCAGACACCGAGGGCTTCAACGTGAACGGGCTGACTGTCACCATCATCGCTGCCAATGAAGCGGATCGGATTGGGGCGGCGATCGAGAGCGTTCGCTTTGCAGATGAGGTGTTGGTCGTAGACAGTGGCTCTACCGATGCCACCGTGGCCATCGCTAAATCCTTGGGTGCGCGGGTGATTGAGACCGACTGGCCTGGGTATCGTGATCAAAAAAACAGGGCAGCCGGGTGGGCCAAATATGACTGGGTTCTCGGGCTGGATGCGGATGAGCGTGTGGATGAAGTGCTGGCCGCATCGATACAGTCGGCCCTTAAAACCCCCAAAGCATTTGGATTTGAGATGGCCCGCCAAGGACATTGGATGGGGGCGGCAATCGGTTTTGGTACTTGGCGCCCAGACCGCGCAGTTCGCCTATATGACCGACGAAAGGGGTTGTGGGCTGGCGGTAGTGTGCATGAGCGGGTCGAGGTGGACGGGCCCGTGGTTCTGCTCGATGGTGATATCCAGCATTACCCGTTTCGGAGTTTGGATGAGCAATTGTCGGATATTGGACGATACGCAAACCTATTTGTGGACGATGCTATAAAAGCCGGAAGGCGGGGCAGGGTCGTGGACCTGGTGTTTAGACCTGTGGCCCATTTTTTGAAGGCCATCGTGCTCCGCCAGGGCTTTCGCGACGGGGCTCGAGGGTGGTGTTTGGCCATGCTTGGCGCCACGGCTGTGATGCTCAAGTGGGGGATGCTCTACTTGAGGCAGGGCAGGCGATGACCTTTGGTATTTGTGTGAGGCGCTTTGGCCCCGTCGGCGGCATGGAGCGTGTGGCCCATGGGTTTGCCCAATGGATGGTCAGGGAAGGGCACTGTGTCGATGTGTGGTGCGATGAATTTGTCGGCGGTGTAGACGGAATCCGCCATCGGCGCCTGGGCAGCACTGGACGGGGTGTGGTGTGGAAGGCCATGAGCTTGGCTTCGGCCGTGTCGCGGGTTCCGGTCGACGATTATCGTGGGTTTTTGCACTTTGAACGCGGCGGGCGCGGCGGTGTGTACAGGGCCGGTGCCGGATGTCACGGGGCTTTTCGTCAGCAGGTCGGCGGCGGGCTTTTGGGGCCGTGGATGCAAAGGCTTGATGAGCGCAGTTGTGCGGATGCTGGCTTGGTGGTCGTTAACAGCCAGATGGTTTTTGATGAGCTGCGTGATTTATATGCAATCGATCCGGCCAAGCTTCGGTTGGTGCGAAATGGTGTAGATTTAGAGCACTTCAAGCCTGGCCAACGGAGCCAACGGCCTGAAATCGTATTTGTCGGCCACGACGCCCGCCGGAAAGGGCTGGACACCGCGATTTTGGCCATCGCCAACCTGCCCGATGTGGCGCTTGTGGTCGTGGGTGGGGTGACCGCTCGGGCGAAAGCCTGGGCCAGAGCGGCCGGCGTGGCAGATCGAGTACACTTTGTGGGTGAGGTGTCGGATACCGCACCGTTGATTGCCCGGGCCCATGCCATGGTATTGCCCACGCGCTATGATCCCTCGGCCAATGTCGTGCTCGAGGCGATGGCTTGTGGGGTGCCGGTCGTGACAACGTCTAGAAATGGCGCATCGGAGATTTTGCCGAAGCCCTGGCTGGTTTTGGATGACGTGAGGGATGCAGATCGCCTCGCTGAGGTGTTGGGGTGTGCGATGACCGATAAAACACTCAGTACAGCATGCCGAAATGCTGCACAAGCTCATGGCCTCGACGGGTCTTTTGGTGCATTGTTTCGGGTGATGACGGAGCTGCGCGCTTGAATCGCCGTGGTTTTATAAGCCTGATGGCTGTGGTCGGCGTGTTGGTTGTGGTGGCCTTTGCGGGTGCTTTTTGGGTTTACCGGGACACGATTGTCAAACACCCTGGCGAGCACATCGCAAAAGCGCATATTCGGGGCGTCATCGCCCAAGAGTCGGCGGTGCTATACCGAGATGGCCATCAGCGAATCGGGGTGTTTTTTGCCCGAGAACACCGCACCTATGTCCCCTATAAGGACATCCCAAGCAGTTGGGTGTCGGCCATCGTCGCAGCAGAAGATAAACGATTTTGGGACCATGTCGGCTTTGATGTGTTTGGGATTTCCCGGGCGATGCTTCGAAATATCAAGGCGGGTCGGATGGTGGCAGGGGGCTCAACCCTCAGTCAGCAGACGGCTAAAAACCTGTACTACCGACCGGACCGCTCATTGAAAAGCAAGTGGACGGAGTTGCTGAATGCCCTCCGCTTGGAGGCGGCCTATTCCAAACAGGAGATCCTCGAGTTTTATGCCAATCAGTTCCATGTGAGCAGTAATGGGCGAGGCCTGGGCATTGCGGCACGGTATTTTTTCGATAAAAATATCACGGAGATCGACACCCTGGAGTCTGCATTTTTGGCCGGAATGGTCAAAGCGCCCGCCAGATACAACCCCTTCATTGGCGCAACCGCTGAGGCCCGCTCATTGGCTCGTCAGCGTGCGACAGAACGCACCCATTATGTGTTGGGTCGCATGCGGGATGAGGGGGTGTTGAGTGCTTCGGTTTATGCCGATTTGAAAGCCCGAGATTTGCCCTTCAAAAAGGGACGCTTTCAGTATGAGAGCAACGTGATTTTGGATGAGGTGGAGGCTCGGCTGGCGGCGGCTCCGTTTCCCGAGCTTTTCGAGTCTCTCAACATCGACAACCCTTCGACAGCAGGTATTTCGATTGTCACAACCCTCGATGAGCAGGCCCAGCGGGGGGCGACCTATGCGCTTTGGCATCATCTCAGCGAGGTTGGGCCGCTTATCGAGGGCGGGGGTGTGGATGCCTTTGGCCTGGATGCCGGAACACCCCCGCGATTTGACCCCAGCCGCTCCATGGCGCCGGGTACCTTTCATCGTGGCTTGCTGGTCGATGGTCTTGAGGCCGCTGGTTTGGAGCTTCGACTGCCGAACGGGCGGTGTGTGCTCGACAAGGCCGCCATTCAGCGTGCTGCGGATATTGTCGCTCGGGCGAGTGGTGGCAACACCTGGGGCAAGGGCAAAGCCAAGCACCGCCAGGCAATAGAGGCGTTGGTGCGCAAGCCCACGCCAGTTTTGGTAAGCATCCGCTCACAGGACGGGACCTCACCCATATGTGATTTAGAGATTCGACCCAAGCTTCAAGGCGGGGTCATTTTGCTCGAAGAAGGGCGAATCCGGGCGATGGTTGGGGGCAATGACAATCGGAATTTCAACCGAGCCATCGCAGCACGGCGGCAGTTGGGTAGCATCTGGAAGCCTGTACTTTATAATGCGGCTTTGCAATTGGGATGGTCGCCGACAGACATCATCGACAACCGCAGCAATGTCTTTCACTTTGAAGGGACTTGGTATTATCCGAGGGCTGACCACGATAATAAGGATTGGGTGAGCCTGGGATGGTTGGGGACACGCAGTGAGAACCTTGGGAGCATCTGGTTGCTGACCCATCTGACTGACCGTCTTGGGCCCGGGCAGTTTGAGTTGTTGGCCCAAAGCCTCGGTCTCACCCGTTCTGATGACGAAGAATGGATGGCCTATATTCGTCGAATTCGGGATGATGAGGGGGTCATTAGTACCGATGCGCGTTTGAGTGAGATGGCCTTTGTTGCCGCCAAACTTGAAATGGTGTCCACCCTCGGGCCACAGAGCGAAGCTGGGCGGGCCTTGCGCAGCTTGTTTTACGGGCGTGGCCTGGAGGCCGAACATGCGCGGGTGGTGGCCAGTGGCTCACGTGTGGCCGAAAAACAGACGGCGCTCGACAGGAGTTATCGGGCACTCGCCCAGCGTGGGACAGTGTGTATCGCTGATGTGAATGCGCTTTTGGACACGATCTCTGATGCCCGTGGCGCGATGGCTGCTGGGGTCTCTGATGACGAGCCAGTGACCCCAGAAGATATGCCGCCGCCAGATATGTCTTTGTTTTCGCGTCTTGGCGTTTTGGACGGCGCGATTCAATGTGGCTTTGATTCGAGGGTGCATAGCCCCGTCAACGAAGCGCTGTGGATGGACTGGGTGATGGGTTTGGTGCGTGTGCCTGTGACAGCCAAAGTCGAGGTGGCGCCAGGCTTGAGTTTGGGCCTTATGGCGCAAGTTCACGGGGCCATGAAGCGCCGGCTTTTGGTGTGGGGATCTGCTGACCCTTATGGGTGGAATATTCTTCAATATCATCCCGATATGCGCAGCTTGGTTGGGCTTCGGTACATGGACAAGCTCGCCCGGACTTTTGGCGTTCGGGAGGCCTTGCCACCAGTTTTGAGCATGCCTTTGGGGGCTGTAGACCTATCGATAGAGGAGGCTGCGACCTTGTATCAAGGGCTGATGGATGGCCAGGTCTGGAATTTTCCAGGGCACACCGAGGCAGGGGCCGTGCCAAGCCCAAGCCATTCGACCCAGTTGATCGCCGAGATTCGCGATGCTTCGGGTGCAATTCTGTATCGCGCAAACCCGGTGCCGAGGCCAGTGATCGACCCGCAGGCTGGGCGTCTGGTCGGAGATGTGCTTCGAAATGTCGTGCGCTGGGGGACGGGTCGCCGAGCGCTCAATGCGGTGTCGGTCGCAGGGGTACGGGTGCCTTTGGCGGGTAAAACCGGCACCACCAATGGCTACAAGAACGCGGCATTCGCTGGCTTTGTGCCGAAATTCAACAACGAGAGTTGGACCTGGGCGAAGGGCTACACATTGGTGACCTATGTCGGCTACGACGACAACACGCCCATGCGCCGGGCTTCGGTGCGTTTACAGGGAAGCAATGGTGCGCTTCCGGTGTGGGTGGCAACGGCCAAGGCTTTGGGGGCGGCTGGCTTGCTTGGTGTCCCCACCGGTGCTGCTTCGCCTGAGTGGCAAATCGAAGAGGGGCTTTCGCGGGTCGCAGTGGTTGAAGGTACGGGGCTTTCGCGACCCACGGCCCCAGAAGCTGACGGCCCTGATCTCGATGAGGCCGCGCCTGATGGCAGGAGTATTTTGGTGGGCAGGGCCCGTCATTTTTCGCCGGTTGGGATGGCCGCATTTGTGGCCGTTGATTTAGAGTCTATGGCGCGGGTGTCTCGGGTTGAGGCCGATCCTGATACCGGCTTGGATGCACCGTGATAGGGGGAAGCGTATGAAATCAGTTCTATTATCGTTATGGCTTTCGAGCGCTTGTGTGGTTCGTCAATATGGCGCTGGGCCGACGACATCTGCAGCTTCGGTCGATGCGGTTGCGCCGGTGGATTTTTCAGATGTACAGGCCCGTCTAGAGCGCATGATCGTTGCCGAAACAGAGAATGTGGACCGGCGGGATCGCTTAGAGGCGGCATGGGAGCTTGGTCATAAAATGAAGACCGAGCGTGCCAGCGCGCAGCACTTGACCCTGCGTTTTTTAATGCGTTTTGTCGAGGTTGAAAAACGGAACCAAGACGCAGACACCGACGCTGTTGCCGACCCTAATCAGCAAGATTTTGTACCGATTTCTTCGATCGCAGCCCAACGTATTGGCACATCTGTAGAGGCGGCGCCAGCGGTCCATCAAGTCAAAAAACGAGTGGCGATAGTACCCCCGGATGCCGGTGCCACGGCTGTGATGGATTCCGCACGCGAGCGCATGGGCGCCGGAGATCTTGAGGGTGCCCGGAGACAACTTGCCGTATGTGAAGGCCAGCCGTGTGGCGCGGCGACGGTCACTTTGTACAGAGAGGTTGTCGACCGGCTGGTTTATCAGCGTCGAGAGGCTGCGGGTGTGGCATTTTTGGCCGCGCGGGAGCTTGGAGACAAAGGAAACCGAATGGCTGAGTTTCGAAAAGTCGCTCTAGATTTGCGTGGGTTGGCTCGAGATTACCCCGATTCCCGCTATGCCGTCGGGGTGGCGGAGAGTCTCGCCACCGTCGATGCTGCTTTGACGAACCCAGACCAGTAGGAGTTTGATGTGCGTGTTTGGATGGCTTTGCTTTTACTGTGTGTGACCACATCCGCCTTTGGTGGAAAAAAATCCAAGGAGCGTACGGCCCTGAGTCGTCCTAAGTTTGCCCGTGGCGCACCGCCTCAACTCAAACAGCAGATCAGCACGTATTGGTCACAGTGTACGCAAAATGATTCCGAGGCTTGTATGCTTTTCGGTGATGCATACGCCGCTGGAAAGGCCGTGGTCAAGAGCCAGCGTTTTGCCGTCGATTTGTACGCCAAGGCCTGTGAGGGTGACCTGGCTGCAGCTTGCTACAAAGCAGGGATGCGACACTATAAGGGAATCGATGGCGCCGAAAGCAAGGCGTCGGCCCGTCTGCTTTTTGAGAAGGCGTGTGCTTTGCAAGAGATCAGGGGCTGCAATAATCAGGCGATGATGTTGATGGCTGGAGATGGAGGCGAGGCCGACGCGCCACGGGCCAAGGCCATTTACAAAGACGCTTGTGAGCGCGCCCATGCCCAAGCTTGCGTTGAGCTCGGGATCGCATTTGAAAGCGGGGCAGGGGGTGAGCCTGATTTGAAGCGCGCTTTGCGAATTTTTGGTACGGGTTGTGATCTTGGGGCGAGCGACGGCTGCTATCGTGGGGCGGCTTTGGCCATCTCTGGGCGCATGGGACCTCAAGATTTCGTGACCGCCCTGGGTTGGTTTGAGCGGGGCTGCGATGACCGTCATGCTTCCTCATGCAAGGCGTTGGGCATGATGTACGAGAAGGGTTTGGGGGTTCGGATGAATGTTGAAACCGCCGTGGAGATGTACGAGAAGGGCTGTAAACTCGGTCTGAAGTCAGCTTGCTTGAAAAAGCAGCGCATGTACTAGGCATGTCGATTATTGATGCGCACACATTCGGGGGTGTTGGGCATGAAACGTCGGGATTTTCTTGGAAGTTTGGGTGGGTCCTTGGTTGGTCTTGCGGGCGTAGGTGCGGCAGTTTCAGCTTGCGGGGGCGAGAAAAGTCCAGCGGGTAGTTCGCCTATCGTGAGCGCTCAAAAGAAGATTCGTTGGCGCCTCGCGAGTTCCTTTCCGCGGTCCCTGGACACCATTTTTGGTGCGGCAGAGTTTATGGCCGAGCGTGTATCTGCGATGACCGACGGCGCTTTCGATATCCGGGTATACCCTGGGGGTGAGCTTGTTCCGGGTTTGGCAGTGCTGGATGCAGTTCAAAATCGAACCGTCCAAATCGGTCAAACATGTAGCTATTATTACACCGGAAAAAACCCGGCTTTGGCCTTTGATACCTGTGTGCCTTTTGGGATGACAGCGCGCCAGCAATCCGCTTGGCTCGGCGAAGGGGGCGGTGGCGAGTTGATGGCCAAAGTGTTTTCGGACTTTGGCGTGCGCTCTTTTTCTTCGGGCAACACCGGTGCTCAAATGGGCGGTTGGTTCAAAGAGGAACTGTCTGGGCTGGAAGGGCTCAAGGGTTTGCGGATTCGCATTCCGGGCCTTGGGGGTGATGTGATGAGCGCGCTGGGGGCTTCAGTACAGGTCATCGCGGGCGGTGAGATTTACCCGGCCTTGGAGCGTGGGGCAATCGACGCGACCGAGTGGGTTGGCCCTTATGACGATGAGAAGCTCGGCTTTTATAAAGTGGCCAAAAACTATTATTACCCCGGGTGGTGGGAGCCTGGGCCGGCCATGAGTATTTACGTGGGAGAGGCGGCATGGGCGTCGCTACCTGCGCGCTATAAAGAGATTCTTAAAAGTGCGATTCAGGAGGCGGGCGTCGAGATGCAGCGTCGGTATGACGCCCGAAACCCCGCGGCCTTAAAGCGAATTTTGGCCCATGGTGTCAGTCTACGCCCATTTTCCGAGGATCTGATGGAGGGTGCCTTCGCTGCATCGACACAGATTTTGGAGGACTATGCCGCCGCGGATGCTGGCTATGCAGAGATTTACAAGCACTGGAGGGCCTCGAGAGCCGACCAGTTTAAGTTCTTCTCTACCGCGGAGTTGGCCTATGCCAAGTTTGCCTATCCGCGGGCGCTGTAAGTCCGCTCGATACTCACGCCGTCATTGGTTTCATTACTCGACTGGGTACCCAGCCGATTGCCACTGGGTGTAGCCATCTGGAAGGTCATAAATGTGGCAATAGCCGAGGTCTTTTAGGGCGGTGGTGGCTGCGACGCTCATGGGGCCTGTCTTGCAATAGAGGATGATTTCAGCACCAAGATTGTCTCCGACGGCGGCCACGATGGCGTCGATATTATTGAAGGCGGCGGTAGCGTCGGTGCCCACAATGTCGATGGTGTGTGGGATGTGGACGTTGACGAGCTGGAATGCGTCATCGCCGCTTGTCCGTGCATCCAGCCGGGCTGCGAGCTCGGTGAGTGAGAGGTTGGTCACCGTGGGGACTACGCCCTCGCATGGGTCGGCGTCAGCATCAGCGTC
>DBIS01000116.1 GCA_002296975.1 Deltaproteobacteria bacterium UBA796
GCGTCGCGAGCGCAAGCTGGACCGAGCTTCATACCGGCTCGTCCGGCGCACCGATGGGCCGCATTATGCCCAACTTACTCTTTGACGGGGCCCACAATCGATTGCTGCTTTTTGGTGGCCATGACGACGGGAACCTGGGCAATACCAACCAGGTCTGGGCCTTCGATCTCGACGCCAACACCTGGTCCAATATCGAGGCGGGCGACGCTTATGCCAACAGCGCATTTGGGTTTTGCGACTTCCCTGCCGACTTTGTAGAGGTCGACACCGAAGCACCAGAGCGCCGGTATTTTGGTGCTGCCGCCATATCCGACGATGAATTGCTGATCTTTGGTGGCAAGACCGACTGCGGTCAAATCAACGATCTCTGGGGATGGGACCTAAGCGAAGGCGCGTGGTCCGAACGTTCATCTGCGACCTTTGGTGAGGTTTGCTTGCGGGCATCTGCCGGTGACTGTTCCGCGCTTTGCTACTGAGCGGATGTCACCGCAGCCTCTTTCCGGCAGCGGTGACTTTTTAGCCCAATAAACTACTTGGCTGCGAGCTCAACAGTTCGGTTGAGGGCTTGGTCTAGGTCTGCCCACAAGTCGTCGACATCTTCGAGGCCAACGCTAAGGCGCAGCAATCCTTCGCCGATGTCCCCTTCGCGTTGGGCCGCCTCGCCAACAATACGGTGAGTCAGACCGGCTGGATGCTGAATCAAAGAGTCTGTAGAACCCAAGCTGACCGCGGGTGTGAACAGGCCCACAGCGGCCATGACCGACTGCGCTGCGTGGTAGCCATCGATGAGATCAATGGCGATCAAAGTCCCGGGGCCCTTCAGTTGCCGACCGAGCAGACCCTTTGGGTCGCAACCTGGGGCAGATGGATAGCGAACCCGAGAGATGGCGCGATGGGCCAACAATCGCCGCACCAAAACTTGGGCATTGGCTTGGGCCGCACGCACCCGCACCGGCAAGGTTTGAAGTCCGCGATGAAGGGTGTAGGCCGCCATCGGGTGGAGGTTTGCGCCAGTCAGAATCCGCACCTGACGAAGTCGAGCCGCCCAAACATCATCGGTGGCGATAACCCCTGCCATGACATCGCCGTGGCCACCCAAAAACTTGGTGCCAGAGTGTAAAACCAGGCGGGCACCGTGCCGAGCTGGCTGCTGCAGCACAGGTGTAGCGAAGGTCGAATCGACCATCACAGCCACATCGCCGGCGGCCGCTACGACAGCCTCAATGTCCACCAATTGCAGGGTCGGGTTGGCCGGGGTTTCACAGATCACCAAAGCGGTGTCTGGACGAATGTGTTCGCCCACAGTGTGGGGGGTGGCCCAAGACACCTCGAGCCCCAGCAAGCCCGAAGCCAACAAGTGATCCGTACCGCCATAAAGTGGACGAACGGCCACCACATGTTGTCCAACCATCTTGGCTGCCAACAAAGCCGCTGTCACCGCTGCCATTCCAGATGCGTACGATACCGCGACCGAGGTGCCCTCAAGCTTGGCCATGGCCGCTTCAAAACGGGCGACGGTTGGGTTGTGAAGACGCTGATAAATACTGCCGCCGGCTGGAAGGCCGCCTGCGGCCATCGAATCGATCGATGCTGTGGCCGCGCTCAGGTCGGGGGTGCGGTAGGTCGTGGACAGGTCGATGGGCGGCACGTGGGCTTGGCCCAGGTTGTCACGACCACTGTGGATGGCCAATGTATCTGGATGCATATCGAACCTCATACATAAAATTTGTTGTTATGCAGTATATGATTCGATTATTTTAAACACCACCGAATTGAATTGGGATTTTTATGAGTAAAACACGCCTAGACCGAATCGATGCCGCGATTTTGAGCGCCTTGCAGAACAATGCGCGGATCACCAACCGTGAGCTCGCAGGAATGGTCGGCCTGGCCCCATCGAGCTGCTTGGATCGCGTCCGGCGGCTCACCGAAAATGGTGTGCTCACAGGATACCGCGCCACCATTGATCCCCAGCAGGTTGGGATCGGCCTACAGGCCCTGGTGGCCGTTCAGTTGGCCAAGCACTCTCGTGACTTGGTGGAGGGCTTTCGTGCCCACCTTCGTACCTTGACCGAGGTGATCTCCATTTATCATATGGGTGGAGAAAACGACTTTTTGGTGCATGTGGCTGTAAGAGACGCCAACCATCTGCGTGACCTGGCCTTAGATGCCTTCACCACCCGAGAAGAGGTCTCCCACATTCAAACTTCGCTGGTCTATGAGCATCTCCGCGCTCAAGTGTGGCCCAACTATGCGGTAATCAATTAACTATCGTGTCACAAAAGGTGGCTTAAGACCGGCCTTATCGTCCTCGGCGGCTTGCACGCCCATTTTGAACAAGATGTACTCCGCGACATGTCCTGTCATCTCGCCTTTGGCCAAAGCACCGACGGCGTCCGCATATTGTGCCGGCCTATCACCCCGGGTTCCAACCACAACGCCTTTGGCGGTAAATTGAAGCATCGTGTCGCGAAGATAACCCAGGTCCGTCCACCAATATGCGATAGACAACTCCGAATCTCGAAGCGCATCATCCATCCAAATTTCTGCGTCAGGTGCCAACCATGGATGGGCCACAGGCAAAGTTGAAAACCGTGCGCCATAGCCACCAAAAGGCCCATCAATCAAGACCATTTGTGGTCGGGCGCCCCCTAAAAATGCACCCATTTCGGCCACGCTCAAATCGTAGCCAACCCCAGCAAAGGCATCCACGACGCCTTCGGCCACCGGAGCGATATGCATGGCGACCATGGCATCCAAACCCAAGGCCCTCAGCTTCGCGAATGTCTCGGCACCCGCCGCTTCGCCCTGCTCCACCGAGTACACCCGGACCGCACCATCGCCGTGAATTCGTCGCATCAAAATGGCGCTCACCACGGTGCTCACCCCAGAGCCGAACTCGAGTACCGTCTCTGGCTTGTTTTTAAGAACGGCCTGACCCCAAGCATCAATGGCGGCCACCGCCATCGGCCACTCACCAAGCATCACCCCACCGAGCGCCACAGCCAGCTCTGGGTCAGCCAGATTAGAGCCATCGGCCTGTGGGTCGCGGCAGGCGCCGAATAAAAAGTTGGCCTTGCCACTTCGGGCCGCCACCATGTCGCGCAAAGCAATCATGTGAGCGAGCGGTACTGGGTGCTCTCGAAGCACAGCCATCAACGATGGTAAATCGAAACTACTCATCATTCCCCCTGCATATATCCAAGCTGTTCAAGCATCGCTTTGGTTTCGGCATCCAACTCAATCCCTGCGGTTTTGGTTTGCGAATTGTATTTCAAGGCTGCACCCTCCTTTGGTGGAGAGGTACTGCGCCACGGGCCACCAACTTCGGTATCAGCCGTGGGCGTGAATGAAATTTTTGCGTCGTAGGGCAAAACCTGAAAGGCCTCTCCCGCAGACACCGAGCGCTTGGCGGCAGGCCCATCCTTAAGCACATAGCCCTTGGTCACCGACACCTTGCCATCGACCTTGGCTTGCCATGGGCGACCAAATACGGCCTCTGCTCGCAAAGATAGGGCCTTCACCAGGTCTTTATCCTTTTTGGCCAGATCAACCGTCTCTGCCAAATCGGTATCCGAGGCGTACAACTGCTTTTTATTGCGCCTCAGATCCCACTCCATCCGCATGCCATCCTCGTACAGGCTGATGCGCTTGGTCTTAAAGCGAAATGTCTCGGCCGGAAAAGCCCGAACAGGCACGGCCTCGCCACCCATGGCCCCGTTGAGGTCGATGCCATCTGAGGCTAACGAACCCTCGGTACCCACCCAAGAGGCGATGGTAGGGGCAATATCTTGAATGCCGACGGCCGCTTTGACGACCACCCCCGCAGGAAGCCCGGCACCGGAGACGATCAGAGGCACCCGAAGCTGTTCAGCATACAAGGTGTGAGCATGGCCCCAGCTTCCACGCTCTCCGAACTCCTCACCGTGGTCGGCGGTCACCACCCATCGCTGAGCACGGCCAGCATCGGCGAGCCTTTTGTGCAGGGCCGCCAGTTGAGCATCCACGTAGGCAATGGACTCATCGTATTGAGCGATTTGGTGGGCACGTTGCCTGTCGGTGAGCGGCTTCTTTTTATGGCGATAATAGTTCTTAAATCGGCGGTCACCTTTGGCAGGGGCCCGGTCAAACTGGGTGTCAAATGGTGGGGGCGGGTCGTAGTGATAATGCACATCGTAAAAGTGCAAAAACAGGAAGAAAGGCTGACCTGCCTCGAGGCCCTCTATCCACTCCACCGCATCGCTAATGACGTCTGTGGCGACCACCGTGCCCCGTAAATTATCACGTTCGTTGTCGATACCGTGGTCATCAAAAAAGCCAAATCCGCGATCGAAACCAAATTTTCTGGAGACATATAAAGTCGCCACCGACGCCCCAGTCGCGTAGCCAGCCGCTGCCATCGCCTCAGGAAGCACGGGCACTGATGGGTCGAGGGCGAGGTGATCATCGGTGACCTGATGGGTGGTCGGCAGTTGACCGGTGAGCATCGTGAGGTGAGCGGGCAAGGTCCACGGGCTGTTGGAGCGGGCGTGGGCAAATCGAGTGCCGTCTTTCGCGAGACTGTCCAAAAATGGACTGGTGAGTCGCGCGTAGCCGTAGCTGGACAGATGATCTGCCCGCAGGGTGTCGATACTCACCAAGATCACATCTGGACGCTTGGGGTCACCGGGTTTGATATCGCCTGGAGTGCATGCCAATAGGCTCAGTAAAAGGGCTACCACGTTCGCCACCATGTCCATCCTGAGGGTAAAAACCACAACGTAAGCGGTATCACCACAGCCATGACCACCACAGCCAAAAAGCCCCGCCATTTTTCGGCGAGCAAGGCC
>DBIS01000308.1 GCA_002296975.1 Deltaproteobacteria bacterium UBA796
CAGAGAAGCTCAAGGCCTTAGCCGAACAAATTTGGTTTGTAGATCGGCCGGAGCTGCGTGAGCCCTTGTTTATGCTCTACATCGCGATTGGCTATTCGGCAGACTGCTCCAATCAGCCATCCCCACCGTTTTACGACCATTTCAACGGTATTCCGCTCAACTATTATTACTATCTCGCTGCCTTGCTTGCCTACCAAGAGCCAGCCCTGCTCTCCAAGATTCCGACCTCGGATATGGCTGGCAGTATTCAATATTATCTCCAGCAGCTTCAGCAGGGCGCATACCCGAGCTTCAAGTTGGATTTTGAGCTGGAGGACCACTTTGAATCTAAGGTCTTTTCCCAGATTTATGAAGTCTTGCTCAATGGGTTGCCGATAACCATCGACGACAATGGTCAAATCGATGGTTATCTCGGTAGGACCGATATTTATTTGAAGCGTTTGGATTCAGGCCATGGGATGAGCGAGCGCCTTGAGACCACCAAATTCGACGAGAATGTCTACTTCGTGCGAGAGACTGCCCGTAAGAAGATGGGTGTCGACTTTATCCAGCAGCTTTTCTTGCACAAGAATGAGTGTATTGCAGAGGTTGATGGCGATATTTTGGCCTATTTGGCGATTTACCAAAAGCTGCACCCGAAGGCTGAGATTTACATCGCTGTGCCGGAGAAGGGGAATCCAAACAAGATCTATGTGTGGCGCTATGTGCGGGACGCGGGCCACCTAAGGCTGGTCTATGCCGGCGGTGACGGGTTCCCGGTGCGCTTTGCATTGGTCCTATCTTCTGGGGCGATGTTTAATGGCGGGGCCACCAGCTATGACACTGACGCCAGCGATGAAGACGATGTGCCAGGGACGATGTCGCCAGATGCGGTGACAGGCCGTTTTGATGGTGCTTTCGCGAATGCTTTTGTACCCTTCAACTTAGAGCTTCGGGCCCACTACAATCGCTTAATGATCAGCTTTGGTTGGGAGCTTGGGCTAAATACCCGAGATGGTAACGACTGGATTGATCGGTATTTTTTACCCAAACATCAAAGCGATTTTTATCCGACTGCGGTCTATTGCAAGCGCACGTCCAACAGTCCACCTGGGCCGATAAAGGCTGCGGAGGGGTGTAACGACTCTGAGCTGTACCACATCACCCACTGGAACCGGAATATTTACCTTGGGCTGGGCGGTGTGTTTGGCCGCGATGCCGGTATTGGTTTTGGGCCCCGTTTACAGTGGCGAAACGGGTACACAAACCTGCCCCATGCCTGGCAATCGACCTTGCACTTTGGCTGGGCAGTGATGCCGCCTATCGGCGAGTTTAACAAGCGCTTCCGGCCAGTCATCGACGCAGATTTCCGGGGTGGGTTTTCCTTGGCCGCCATGAATTCGGTTCAGCGCAACCTGGCACGCGGCGACACCGACCTCGACGGTAATGTGAGCGATCAAGAAGAGAAGGACAAGGGCGGTGAATCGGTTGTGATGCCGGTCTTCGGCATGACTGTCGGGATTGGCTTCACTTTTTAAGCTCAGGCTGCTTACGCGCTAAAGTGTCTTCACGAAGTCGTACCATTTGCCAAAGTGGACGGCGGTGACCTGCTTGCCCATCTTGACGTATTCGTGCGCCACAGCGGTCACGACATGCTTCATGCCCACAGACTCTCGGGCGGTCGAGGCCAAGATACAGGCGTTGATGGCGGCGTTGATGATGGAGCCACCGGCAAGGACAAACTGCTTGGCGATGGCCTCGAGGTCGAGGTCGTCATTGAGCGGTGCTTCTTTGGGGATGGCCCGCTGCCAAAGCTGAATGCGTTGCTCGAGCGAAGGCATTGGAAATTCGATCACGGCACCAAAGCGCCGTAAAAAAGCTTCATCGATATTTTCTTGGAGGTTGGTGGTCAAAATAGCGCAGCCTTCGAAGACCTCAAGCCGTTGCAACAAGAAGCTCACCTCTTGGTTGGCGAAACGGTCTTGGGCTTGCTTGACCTCGCCCCGACTTCCAAACAGAGAGTCTGCTTCGTCGAATAGCAGCACCGCAGTCCCGCCTTCTGCGGCGTCGAAGACCTCTTTCAAGTTTTTCTCTGTTTCTCCGACCCACCGGCTAATGATGCTCGACAGATCGACCCGGAAAAGGTCCAAGCCCAAGGTGCCGGCGATAACCTCTGCGGCCATGGTTTTTCCGGTTCCGGGCCCGCCGGAGAGCAAGGCTTTGATGCCGTAGCCTCGAGAGCGCACCGCGCGGGCGCCCCAGCGGTGAAAGACGGTCTCTTGTTCGGAGAGGTAGTCTACGAGGTGTTGTAGTTGGCTCTTGATCTTGTCGGACAAGATGAGGTCATCCCAGGTGTAGCGGGGGACGATGTGCTCTGCCAAGCCTTGAAACTCCGGGCGTGAACATTCTCTTGCTGCCGCCCAAATCGCGTCGAGTGAGGGCTCTTGGCCGCCACATTCGGCGGATGAGCGCTCTAAGACTTGGTGAATCGTGGTGCCGCCTACGGAGTAAAAACGCTCTGCGACGTCCTGTCCGTTGGCCACGCTCCATCCCCGTTTACCCATGGCGACGGTCCACGCCTCAATTCGTTCATCGAGGGTACTCCTTTGAACTTGAACGGTAAGGCTGGGGCGGTCACCCCCCAAAAGGCCGCCGACAGAGCGGCGATCGGTGCCACCGACGATGACCGGGTAAGGAAGTTTGGCGAGGGCCGCACCGAGTTGTTGAACCTGAATGCGGAGCATCGGGTCTTCTTGCTGGTCGGAGATATTCACCAAAAAGGGGAGGGCGCCTGACAGTCGCAGCTCCCGAATCAAGTCATAGGGTTGCTCGATATAGTGTCGGCATCGGTCTAAATCGACGCGTACAAGCGGGCGTTTAGCGCGTTGTGCAATATCGATCGCGACGCCTTCTCGTGAGCCCAAGGTCGCGCCGGTGATGACGATAGTGATCGGCTTGTCGAGGCTTTGCTCGATGATTTGAATGCGCTCGCCAGTGGCTGCGGGGGTGAACACTTCACCCGAGGTGTCGATGGGTTTAAATCCAACGCTCTCGGGGAGTTCTTGGCCTTCGAGCAGCCATTGGAGCAGCCGGCCAGATGGGTGGACACGGCGGGCGGTGTGGGTCTCGACACCCTCTTCAGGGTTGAGCAGGAGAAGCCGGTTTTGAATCAATGGCGCATTTTTCATGAGGCGCGATTGAAGGGCCAGGCGCTCGGTGCGGCCAGAACGCAGCACCCGTGTGGCCAAGTCGACGGTTAGGTAGGCTTGGTTCAGGTTGTCGTTGAGGTAGGCGAAAATTTTACCGTAGCCGGCACTAATCTCGGGTGCGATGGAGAGCAGGATCATGTCTGCGTCATCGCCATCTAGGTCCATCGCTTCGCGTAGGCGACCAAAGCGGCCACCGGCTTCATCGCGCAAAGCTGCGGAGGCACCGACGGCTTCATCGAGTCCGTCTGAGCCTGCGGGATAATCGATTTCGCCATGTGCGCGAAGGAGTGCATCGACCTCGTCGTCGGTGATGACCGAACCCCAAAACTGGCCTTTGGCCCTCATGGCTGGACGGGAACGCTGCCGTCGAACAGCCCGCAATAAAAGCAGGTCCGTGCGACGGAGTCGTTTTGCGAGCTCCTCGAAAATGGTGGCCACGGTTTAGGCGAACCCCTTGTTATTGCCTTGGCGGCTGTCTCTAAATTCTGCCGCTTCGTCCAGTGTACGCAATACGCGACGGGTCAGGTCTTGGACGATCTCTTGGCGGGACATCCCTTTGGCGAGGAGGGCGTCGTACCCCTTTTCTGCGACGGGCTGGCCATCGTCATCTTCCGCGGTGCTGTCTGACCCTTCGGGGCGAGCGCCGATTCCGGCACCGCTCTCACCGGATTGGATTCCGCCTTTTCTGCTCCCTGCCCCGGCCGCATAACCAGCCTCGATGCCGCCTGATGCGACCCGGCTCAAGACCAGTGATTCCACGGCGCGTGCGGCGATTTCTTCAGCATCTCGGTAGTTTTCACCACCACCACCACCGCCGCCGTCCCCGGCTTCGACGTGGAACATTTCATGTGAGTACAGTGCTGCATCCTCAGCGCGGTAAGGGTCGAAGTCATCCCCAACAATGATGGTGCGGTCCACGGTAAAGGCCCGGGCCCCCAAGCTTTTGAGGGCGCGCGTGGCCACATCGCCCCGGTAGACTTCGCCGCCGTCGGGCATTGCCACTCGCCGCAGCTCCGACCGTTCAAGGCGGTCTTCAATGCGGTCGACTGCACCGTCCTCGCGGTCTTTTCTCGGCATTGTATCCTCCTGTGAGCCATCATTTTGCGCACCTGAGCCCGTGTGGTCAAGCCTTGATGTGGATCGAAATCAACCCTCTTGGCTTTCGGCCTCAGCCTCGTCTTCGTCTTTTTCCTCTTCGAACCACGACCGGCGTTGGTGCGCGATGGGGGATACCGCCTCAATTTTGTCTTGAAATGCCAATATTTTATCGGCGATCTTTAGTTCGGCAGGTTTCGCGCAAGCCGCGCAGTTGGCCTCATCGTTGGTGATGAACGCTGCTTCTGGTGCAGCGACGGCCCGCTGATCCTCCTCGAGGCGTGTTTGCACAAATTTGGGAACGGAGTCAAAGGCCGCGTGCTCTGCTGCGGCTGCTTTCTCTAGCAACTGAGCACCTCTTCCGAGTTGGCCATTGGCGAGGGCGTCCCCCGCTTTTTGATACAGTTTTGCGCTTTCGTGCCATCGGCTCAGGTCTGGGGTGTGGTAGCCCTCTACACCTTTGGCCACGGCCTTGAACCATTCGCGCTCATGGGCCATGGATTGGCGTTCCTGGTCTTGCGCCCCTTGGAGGATTCCCAGGCGGGTGCAGATGTGGGCCAACATGATGTCCCGCTGGACGGCCCCATGCTTTATCGCTTGCTGAATATGGTCGTTGCCCATCACCTTTGCGATTTGCCTAAGTTGGGCGCTGTCTGCGTCTTTTTCATGGACGCCGCTGGAGCCGGAGCGGCCCGTGGACACCTGGCGTGTGTTGGCTTTTGGCTTTTTGGTCGTCGACGGCATCAATAAGACTCTAGCATTGGCTTGACCTGGTTCTGGAAACTCAGGTAGCGTTCTGCCATCAACAGGGCGATTGTCCTAACGGGTTGGTCATGAATCCAACATCACGGCTTGAGCGATTTATCCTGGGCGAGTCCTTTCTCGTGGAGCGCGAAATCCTGAAGCGTACAGCCCGGATCGAGGTGGTACAGCCGCGAACGATAAAGGTGTGGCAACCCGCACGACTGCCCAATCATTCGGTGCGCGACAGTCGCAATCTCGTGGTAGTCGGTCCCAACGCACCTCAGCTCAAGCGCTTGATTCAGCACCCTTACACCCAAGAACTCGCCCGACCAAAGGCGTCCAAGCCTTGGCGCGAGCCCCTGGACACCAAGCTTAGGGTTGTGGCATTTGGTACCGGGGTGCGGGCGGCTTTCGAGGCAGGCGAGCGGCCCAGATGGCCTCGAGCGACGCGTATTCAGGCGGGCCCGGCCAAGCGGGACCGGCCCTCAATTGAAGCATTTTTGGCTCAAAGGGGCACATCGTGAGCGAGGAACGTCCATTACGTGGGCAAATGGCTGGTCGGAATGTCATTGGCGAAGTGACCGAGAGCATTCACAAATTCTTGATCGACAGCTATGACCTCACCGAGCAGGTACCGCGTTTCGAGGAAGACCTTTCCTTTGTGCCCAAAGACCGCGAAGAGGTGGTCTATATCTACATGTATCGAGCGGCAGAAAACCCCAACTTGAGGAATGCCAAGCGTTTTCGTCAAGCGCCGGTTTTCGTCAAGGGCTCAGGCGATCGTCCTGAGGAGGTGTACTACCACCGGCCCCCGCTAATGATGGATCTGTTCTACCTGGTGTCGGTCCACGCAAAATTCCGCTCGGACGCGGAGCGCCTTTTGGGTTGGGTGATGTTGGCGCTCAACGAGGCGACACACCTGATTTACCGTCCCCGGCGGTTTTATCTTCCCAATGATCGCATCGTGGACAGCATCGGGCGAGATTACGACATTGAGGCCGACCCAGCCGATGACGATTTGTACATGGAAAAGGTTTCGCTCGCTTTGTGTGAGGATCTCACTGTGGGAGATGCGATCAATTTTTTCAGTATTCAAGAGGCTCCGTATCGCCCGTTTATGACCTATCGAGCAAGGGTCGCGATGGACGGGCCTCTTGTCTCAGGAAGCGGAGGGACTACAATCCGCATTCCGAGATTGGGTCGTGTAGATGGCCCCGAGTCGGACACTGCCGTCACCTCCCGATCCGGAAGAATGATGGCAGGCCGACCATCAAAGCAAGAAGCCGTTACTCCAGGACCGAAACCAAAAAATCTCCGGCGAATAGCCGAAGACTCACCAGACAACTCCACTGAAACTGAGGATTAGTAAAGCATGGATTATCAGACCCCAGGTGTCTACATTCGCGAGGTCGATTCTGGCCCCAAGCCCATCGGCTCCGTCGCTACGAGCGTGCCCGGATTTTTGGGTCTTTTTGACTTCAAGCCCGCTGAGGATGCAGTTGCGATTGCAGGTTCTGACGGTGCTCGGCAGCTCTCTGGGAAAGTCATCCCTCAGCTTATCGATCGTGAAGGTAAGGTTGTCGGAAACGGTAACGAGGCCACCACGGCCCTTACCCAGGCCTTCCGCTTCAAGAAGAGCC
>DBIS01000307.1 GCA_002296975.1 Deltaproteobacteria bacterium UBA796
CAGCGTCCACCACACGGGCACCGAGGGTGGATAGGATTTTCGCGACTGCACTCTTTCCAGTCGCGATGCCCCCTGTCAGACCAACCAAGGTCAAGGCGTGCTCCGAATCCGAGAAATGGCGTGTCGGGTGGCCCGTTGCAAGCAGGGCGGAGGGTCGGCTTGGAGCAGTGCTTGCAAAGGGGCGAGTGCAGCAGAGGTCTCGAGTAAACCCAGGATCTGTACACACGGGCGGACGATATTTTTGGTCTTCAGCTGCCGCATACACTGGGGAGCGAGGGTGCGGTCGAAAACGCTCAGAAGCTGCCTGCCTTCGAGTGCGCGCATATCATTCGATTCTCTGGCGCCGTTTCGAGCAGCCTCCCTGGTGCGACGAAGCAAAACCCTGGCCGCAAATAGACGAATGTGGGGGTCTGCACTATCGAGGTCATTGACATAGCGTCGGCTGGAAACATCTCGCTTGATTGGCGTGTTTGGGACCGTACCCACGGCATGAGCGCTACCAAAGCCCAAAAGCAAACTGATGATGGCCGCGCTAATCATCCATCTTCTCGAGGTACCGGAAAATCGTCCTCGGGTCGACGCCCAAGTCTCGTGCTGTGGCTGCCTTATTCCAGTTATTCAGCTCAAGGGCTTGCCGTATATAGTTGACTTTAAAGGCTTCTTCGGCGTCAGCCAAGGGTATGATATGGCGCTTTTCGTTTTCGCCCAGCCCCATGTCAGTTGGATTGATGAGCACCCGGTCAGTCATAATGACAGCCTTTTTGATGCGGTTTTCGAGCTGCCGAACATTACCGGGCCAATAATAGCTCCGCATTGCAATGATGGTGTCGTTGCCGAACCCTCGGCATTTGCTGGAGTATTGCTCAGCGTATTTGTTCAAAAAGAACTTGGCGAGCTGATGGATATCGTCACCACGTTCTCGCAGTGGCGGTAAGTTGATGGTGATCTCGTTGAGCCGGTAGACAAGGTCTTCCCGGAAACGCCCAGCATCAAGTTCGGAGTCGATGTCTTTATTCGTGGCCGCAACAACTCGGATGTCCACCGGTCGGGGGGTGAGGTCGCCGACCCGCTCAATCACCCTGTCTTGCAGTACGCGAAGGAGTTTCACCTGTAAGCTCATGGGCATCTCACCGATTTCGTCGAGAAAGAGTGTGCCCCCATTGGCGCTCTCGAATTTCCCCATTTTGTCGGTGACTGCGCCCGTAAAGGAGCCCTTTTTGTGTCCGAAAAGCTCACTCTCCAGTAAATTTTCAGGGATAGCGCCACAGTTGATGGACACAAAGGGTTGCCTGGCCCGTGGGCTGAGCCTGTGAATCTCTTTGGCGACAAGCTCCTTGCCCGACCCTGTTTCACCCAGGATGAGTGCGGATATATCTGTGGGGGCGATCCGCCGAATCATCTTGAAGACGGCCTTCATGGGGGCGGAGGTGCCGATGATGTCACCCTGGGCCGTTTTTCGGAGTTGTTCTCGTAGATTCTTATTGGTGGTCTTGAGCTGGTTGAGCAGTAGCGCTGCGTGCATCGTGACCGAGGCTTGGGCGGTCCAGACCTGCAACAGTGAGAGGTCTGACTGGGTGAAGAGGCCCGATACCGCATCATTTCCCAAATACAGAATGCCCAGCAGGTCGCCACGAAACATCAGCGGTACGCACATCACGGACGAAAGCTTAAGGTCAACCACTGACCGTGATTGACCAAACTGCCGGTCTTTCATGGCATCTGAAACAATCAAGGGACGCCGTTGTTCGATGACCTGGTCGATGATGGTGTCAGACACGACTGAAAGGTCAGATTTTTCATCGATTACATTATGTGCTGCAGCCAGCTCTCGATCCCCATTGCGCAGCACGATTACAAAGCCCTTTTCGGCGCGTGTGAGCGCTACGACTGCCTCGAGGAGTTGCTCGAATAGGCGATCTGGTGACTCCTCTCGCATCAGCTGAGCCGAAAACTCGACCAACTTTGAGAGGTTGTTGGTGGATTCTTCTGGGCTGATGCCAGAGGTCGGCGGGGTGCCTTCGAAAAAAGACAACTGAAAACGACCGATAAGGATGGTGTCGCCTGATTTTATTTTGGCGGATCGTATTTTTTTGCCATTTAAATAAATCTCAGCCTTGGGGTTTACGGCGTTGACTGTGACCTCGGCACCGCTTCGCAAAAGGTTCGCGTGGGTGGCGCCCACATGAGGGTCATCCAAAATGACATCGTTTCCCCTTAAACGGCCGATTGTGACGAGGGGCTTTTTTAAGGAGACGTCTTTTGTGCTCTGTCGAACAGTGTCTGTACATCTAAGATAAGCCATAGAACCCTCGTTGGACCCCAGTATAACGGGCGGATCATCGGATGGGGATGCTCAGGGCCAGTTGAAATTTAGGCTTGCTTGGAGTTTGAGCACGGTCGGAATTTTGGGGCCTAGAAATGTTGACATGGGCACGCCAGTGACGCTTTGCATCCATCGCCGACCATATCCAAAGCGAGTAAAAGCCCGCAGTTGATGTCCACTGAACGGTCTTTTGGGTTCGGAGGCGGGTGAGCTCAGTTGTGCTGGACCACTCACGATTGTCCAAGAGTCCGCCAAAGCTGGCCACGCTCACAATGGCGCAAATGGACTGGCCAATGGCCAATGCGGTGCCCATTCGTTTATCGCCGTTTTGGATTTGATAGATTCCAAATCCTATAAATGCGCTGGGTGGGGTTTTCGGGACTGGCCCCAGAGCGACAGGAGGGAGCGTGGGGGTGATCGGCGTGGCGGGGCGAAGGTATGTGCGAATTGTTTCGAAAAATCCCACAACATCAGGGGGATGCGCAAACGGGTCGATGGTGTACAATGGGGCTGACGTCAAGACCGATTCAAAGAGGCGACGAGCCTCTTCTTTATTGCCTTGGCTGTAGTGGACTTCACCCAAGTAAACCTGGGCATCTCGGCGGGTCGATGCGTCGACTAAGGTGGTGTCGTTGATCAGGGCAGCGAGCATTGTGGCGGCCGTGGCCCCTTCACCTCTTTGGTACATGTGAACTGCGGCCGATAGGCGCTCCCCGTGCGACGGGTCGTGGGGCGCTACGGTTTCAGCCATGATTGGCGCGTTTAAGCCTTCGGCCTTTGCGTTTTGACTGGCCGCAAAAATCAGGGCCATATGCATGAGAATGAAGCGCATCGTGGTTCGAGCCTACGTTGGCCCCACACAGGATGCAAGCCTCTTGGATTTGATGTTTGTCAAGTGCGACAGAACGTACTACTCGCGTTTTATATCAATATATATTTACCTAAAGAGTGGAATTTAAATGAAACGCTTAGAAACCCAACCATGGTGGGCCGAGATGATCGAACTTAAAGATGTGCTCTCCTTGCGAGAACTCTCGGAGAAGTTTGGTGCCTCGCCAGCCGCTATCGCCAATGCCCTTAAGCGAAATGGTATCAAGCGGGTAAAGGCGCCGGCCGGGCCAAGGAAGGGACGGAAGGGTCGCCGAAGAGGGCGTCGGTCCGTTCTGGATAGGTTTCGGGACCAAATGGGCACTGTTGTCGACCGTGAAATCGCCGAATTGGCTGGGGTGACGGTTAGCGCTGTGACCAACTATAGAAGGCGTCACGACATCAAGGCATCAGCCAGTAGAGGGCGGCCCCGTAAGCGTCCAGAGGCTCAGGAAGTACTGAGCTTAAAGGCTGTTGCGCGACCAAAAGCGGGAGCCCGAGGCTACCGTGTCGTGATTGGTGGCGAGGCTTTTGTGGTGATTGCAGGGGACATCGCTGAGGCAGCGACCAAGGCGAAACAGAACGGCCGCGGTGAGGTGACTCAGATTGAGCTGCTCGGGCGTGCCCTGGGCTAACCCTTACGTTCTGCGATTCTCGTTTCGAAGGCACCGCTTTCATCGGTGAAGGCCGTCGCCAGCAAGGTGCCCTTAAGCGTGCGCACCTCGATGAGGGCAAAGCGGACCGCCTCGCCAAGCCGGGTGACCCTTCCTGAGATGAGTTCACCCGTAGATAGATAGACCGTTCCTTGGTCTGTGGCTGGGTCAACAAGCACGCGAGCCATCGCCAAGTCTGCATTGGGCGGCGACACGAGCAGTGCGATGGATTGCGGCGGTAGGTCCAGGTCAAAGCGCCCATCAGCGTCCGTACTTGTGGAAAAGACATAGCCATCAAAGCCAGTCTCCTGGGCATTTACAGCAGCCCTTGGTACCGGCTCACCATCTGTGTCGAGGACCGACGACGAAAACTGGACCCTGTCTGGAAGGTGGATGGCAGCCAAGTCCACTCGGGTCGCGCCAACCCTAAAGCTGATGGATACACCCCCAAAAGGGGTGTCAAACTCAGGGATGATTTCGCCTGTCCAGGCGCCTGCCAGGAGGTCTCTTCCGAACAAACCATCCCTGTCGGTGTCGGTTTCGACTTGGAGTCGACCGTCGCTGTAGTCGAGCTCCACAGAGCGAAGGCGGACGCGAACATTACGTATGGCGCCGCGCCCCTCAGCATCAAAGACCTGCCCAAACACAGCCACCGGTGTGATCTGCCCCATATTCACATCGAGAGAGAGCCCGTCGGTCTCTGCGACCATTGCTGGAAGGCGAATAACGGGCATGGCTTGCCCGATTTGGCCCATTACCTGCAAGATGTATTCATCTGGGTAGGCCCGCAAAAGGTAGTGTCCGCTTTGGTCGGTGGTGGTGCTCGGGCCCATGACACCTGTGGCGAGGTGCTCTAGGGCAACCTTGGCCCCCACGATTGCGCTGCCTTCACTGTCTCGCACGATGCCAAAAACCGGTGCACCGTAGCCGAGGTCGATGGTCTCGAGATCACGCTTGTCGGTGATATCGGCATCAGAGCTGACCTGAAAGGGTAGCGTGCTCCCATCGGTGGGGACGATGCTGAACTGGTAGCCGTTGGATGGGGGCACCATAAGGCTGAAAAAGCCGTTGTCATCGGTCGTGACTGATGCACCGCTGAGGGTGCCGACCCTGATCACGGATACTGTGGCCGAGACTGGCTGACGGTCTGCGCCGGGTACTTCGGCATTGTTTGGGTTGACCTCATACCCGACGACCTGTCCAGACACTTCAACCGAAGGGCTAAGTTTGATGTCCATGTCATCGAGTTTTGTGTCTGCGCTGGCGAGCCAAGATTGGTTTGCTAAGTCC
>DBIS01000010.1 GCA_002296975.1 Deltaproteobacteria bacterium UBA796
GGCGTGCTGGGTGCCGGCTGAGTCGAGCCAGCTGATGAAAGCCTTCTCTTTGAGCCAAGCGCGGGTGGTCTTCGGGATGTTTGTCATCTCGTCGAAGTCGGTCACGCCCCGTTGCCACAGCCACTTGAAGGCTTGGTGGCCGCGGAACCTTTTTTCACCATTTTCGATAAACCAGGCGATTAAGCCTTCGCGGTCGAAGGCTTTGATGTCGACCCGGCCGCCGGACGTATAGGTCTTTCGGCGGGGGATATAGGCGGTTTCGGTAGACACGTGGGCTCCTCAATGCTCCGGTTCCTAGCCCAAAATACCGTGACGGGAGCGTGACGTTTCAGTCCGCGTCCAAGTCGGCCGAGATTGCTGTGCCAATGGCGGCCCATACAGCGTGGCTCCAGGCGATTGAGGTGTGGCTTTCACCGGGGAGTTCCATGTTGTGGGCGCCGTACATGGGCCCGGACTGAAGGTATCCACCATTGCGTTGGTAAAAGTTGTAGTGCTCGGTGTTTTGGGCCAGGGTGCTTGGCATATCTTGAGGGGCTTCCCGGCATCCGTTGGTAAACCAAGAACCAAACATTCCACCGGTCGCAAAGTTGAACATGGTGTCAAATCCGCCGCCAAAGATGTTGTAAAAGGCATTGTCGTCGCAACCATTTGGGCTGATTGGGTCGAGGGTGAACAGGCTGGTGACTGTGCGATCGTATTGGTCTTCGAGGTTGATGAGGTTGAGCATCGACAGCCACCCGCCGTACGAATGGCCGATCAAGTAGATGGAGGTGTCTTGTGGGGCGAGTTGGTCGATGACTTCTGGTAGAAACAAGGATGTTGTCCAAAACAATTCGGGTTCACCGTCGACATGGAAGTAAGCCAGGCCACCTGGAGGCGCGTCGTCGCCGAGGCAGGTCACCAAGAAGTGGGCGTCCAGTTGCGGGTATCGGTCTCCCAACTCCTTGAGCATCATGCGGAAGGACTGATAGCTGTTCATGGCGTGGGGTCCGTAAGTGCCGCATGATTCGTAGCCGCCAGACAACACAAAGAGCGCCTTGTGTGCGTTGTCCATTTGTTCTGAGGCATCCCCTGTTGTTTGGACAAGCTCCGTGGCTGCGGTGAAATCTTCAGTCTCACCTTCGATGGCCGGAGTGGCGCAACCAAAAGTGAGGGTCAGTGCGACGAATGCAACATTTTTAATCATTGTGGTCATGATATTCTCCTTGTTGTCGTCGTTTTATCTCCGGTTGGGTGGCGGGGTGTGCGTGTTGATAGATTGTTTCAGTTTTGTTTCACAGAATGCAACGAATCTGTTTCGTTCGGTGACGCACAGGCGCGCAGGCTTATGGTTCACGGTGTGCCCGTAATGACGGTTTGAGCGGAGCTATTCCACCAGTCGGTCGGTCAACATCGTCCAACGCTCGACCCCGCCCGCAGCACTGATCGCCTTGCGAACGGCCCATCGGTCGCCGACGATACAGCAGAAACGTCGGGCCCTTGTGATGGCGGTGTACAGCAAGTTGCGTCGCAGCATCACAAAGTGACCGCGATGTAATGCGACCACCACGGCGGTGTATTCGCTGCCTTGACTCTTGTGGATGGAGATGGCGTAGGCCAACTCAATATCGTTGAGCTGCTCCCCTTTGAGTACCACACGGCAGCGGTCGAAGTCGACGTTGAGGCTGTTGTTGGATGCGTGGGTAATGGTGCCCACATCCCCGTTGAAGATGTCGTTATCATAGTCATTTCTAAGCTGGATGATTCGGTCACCCTGTCGGAAAACCCGTGTCCCTCGCCTTATCTCTGGGCCTCGTGGATTTAGGGTTGCCTGTAAAGCGGTGTTGAGTGCTTCGGTGCCGAGCACGCCATTGTGCATGGGGGTGAGCACCTGAACATCCTTGAGGGGGTCAAAGCCGCGCTTGGGCAGCCGTTGGGTCACCACTTCGATCAAGGTTTGTTGGGCGTCGCGGGGGTCGGCGCGGTGGATTTCAAAGAAGTCAGGCCGGCCACCGTCGTTTTCACCCGAAATGGGTGCCTCTCCGGCGTTGATTTTGTGTGCATTTTGGACAATGCCGGAGTCTGCGGCCTGGCGGTATACTTCGTCGAGTGTGGCCACCGCGAGTTGACCGGATTGGATGATGTCGCCCAAGACCCTTCCAGCGCCCACCGATGGAAGTTGGTCGGCATCGCCTACCATGACGAATCGACAACCTTCTGGGACCGAAGCCAGCAAAGCCGCCATGAGTCGGGTGTCGACCATTGACGCTTCGTCGATGAGGACGCCGTCGGCCTGAAGCGGATTCGATGTGGTGCGCTGAAATTGACCGGTCCTACCGTTGTATTCGAGCAGGCGGTGGATGGTTTTGGCCTCAGCCTCCGTGGCTTCAGCCAGTCGTCTGCTGGCGCGTCCTGTGGGTGCAGCCAGCAGCCAGCGCTCCTTCCGCACCTTTGCGAGTTGAATGAGCAGTTTGACGATCGTGGTTTTTCCGGTGCCTGGTCCGCCGGTGATGACCGTGACCCCTGCGGTGAGTGCAGTCAGGACGGCATGGCGTTGGTCTTCGTTCAGCTCCAGCTTTTCTCGGATTTCAACCCGTTTGAGCATGGCAGGGCTGGGGCCAGGGGCATTTGCGTGGGCTGCAGAGAGGGAGAGCAGACGTCGGGCGACCATGGCCTCTGCTCGCTCCAGGCCAGGGGTGTAGATCGGTTGGTCCTCAGGGATAATGCTC
>DBIS01000009.1 GCA_002296975.1 Deltaproteobacteria bacterium UBA796
CGCTGAGCAAGCCGACCGTCACCGCCAAGGGCACCCACGGCCCACGGTTTGAGGCGACAACACGGTCTGCAAATAGGCTACCAATGGTTTTGGCCGAAAACAAGATCAAGGTGACCGCCAACGTGGTGGTCAATGGGTCGCCAAAGAAGCTCCGAAAGCGGGCGTATAAATACAGTTGATGCATCACCAACCCCACACCGATTGCGAAAAAGAACAAGCGATTGCGGCGGCGGCCTAAGCGGCGACCGACAACGATACCCAAGAAAGACAACCCGCCCACGACTTCGAGCATGGTCTGAGAGAGGTTTAAGACCCAACCAAAGGCGGAGTCCTTCATTTCTCGGGTTCGAATCCCCTGTAAATAGGCCAAAAACCGGCTGTACGGGCGGTCATCGGTGGTGACTGGATAGGAGAAAAGCTTGTCCTTTCCACCCGCATCGCTCGCCTCGGTGAGGCGTTCGATCAGGTTGTTATTATTCGCCTGCACTGACTCCACAATGCTGTCGACTTTGGCTTTGTCGCGGGAGGCATAGACAATATGAGCGTCGGTCTGCCCGCCGCCCCGGCCACGCCCCATCCCCACTCCTCGCACCCGACGCAAGCCTGGGACGCGCAACACACGCGCATACAAACCCGAGGCCAAAATGGTCGACACCGCCGTACCGGTTTGATGGCGCAACAAATACGCAGCGATGACCCCATCTTCAGGCATCAGGACCTTCATGCGCTCTACCGCCTCTAAGGTGAGCAGGTAATTCTCAAACTCGATCGGATTTTCTTGCTGGGTCGCAGGGCTACCCGGTAAGTCGATCACGATAACGTCGAAGGGCCCCTCCAAAGCATCGAGAGCGTAGCGGCCTTCGGCCTGAACAAGCTTGATGTCATGGAATAAGTTGTCATTGTAGCTGGGGTTTTCCTTGAAAAACTTCACCACGGTGGGGTCGATCTCAACACCGGTGATCTGAGAGCGCTCAACCGGAATGCTCAACAGCGGCCAACCGCCACCGATCGCCATGGCCAAAACGCGGTCGGTCGGCGCCATAAATCCATAGATCAAATCCCGCCGGGCATCCCCTTTGGCATCAAAAATCCATGTGATGTAGTGGTTATAAATTCCAGCTAATTTTCCGCCGCCCGGGACCTCAGCTATGTCGATCTTTGCATACGGACTCCAACCGTTAAACAGCGACGCTAGGGAGTCCACTTCGGCACCGGTCATATAGTGCTGGTAAAAGAAGTTTTCGTAACGGTGCTCTATGTTCCGGTGAGATTCGATCTGGGTGTCTATGGTGGGAAGCGCCAAGCCCATGCCCACCAAGGCCACCAGGCCCCAGCGGGAAAGCCAATTTGGAATGGTCGCCAACATCGCGCCGATGGCAACCATCACCAACAGCGTGTTGTCACCGATGACCCCCGCCAAAGCCCAACGACAACAAAATCCCACCAACAAGCCGCCCAAGCCCACAGAGACGACCACGCCCATCGCTTGCCTGTGTGTGCGATGAAAGTGGACGGTCACAGCCGAATAGACCATCCCAAACAAGGTCAGCACACATCCGATGACAAGCGCGTTGACCCCAACCATCGTCCGGCCTGAGTCGAGCTCAATATTGAGCTTGAGTGCCACCAACAGCGATGCCAACACTGAAAGCCCCGTCGCGCCAGCGATCAATTGCAAGCGCTTAAATCGCGTTTCCTTTCGAAACAGGAGCCAGGCGACGTACATGCCCACACCATAAAAGATGTGAACGAGCCCAAAAATGATGTGGTAGCCCGCCCGAAGCCGAGAGACGCTGGCCGTCAGTTGGTGGCTGATGGAGGTCTGGTACAGGATGCTCAGGATGGAAAAAACAAAGAGCATCCACAGCATATGGCGCGCTTTTTTATCCAGACCGCCAAGGCCGAATCTGTGCAGAAAAGCCTCCATCATGGTGTGAGTTCCAGAGCAAAGCGCAAGTTGTGGGACAGGTATATATCTCGGAGAGAAAACAGCGCCCGGTCGCTATCCTCTACAGAAAGCGCCCGCTGGGATAGCTCAGCTTCTGAGGCCACCGCCGCCCCAGGCTTTTGGTTCAATAATTCTGCACGAATGAACAACAAAACGGCCCTGCGCTCTCTGACACCCTGGTCAGTGTTGAAGTTTTGAGACCACCGTTTTGGGGTAAAAGGGCGTCTGGGTCCGAGGCCATCGAAACTAAGCGGGTCTTGGGTCCTAAGCAATTCGTGCAGCTCCGCGGGACCGAGCCGCCCATCGCCGTCCACATCAACAGCTTCAAAACTGGGTGCTGCATAGGCCAACGCCGAATAGGCCGCGCCATCGACTGCGCCGTCGCCACGGGGGGTGAGGGTGCTCAGGCTTCGGGTCAACACCGCCTCCTCAGCCCATGGGCCCACGGAACATCCGCTCAGCAAGATATACAAAAACACCCTCATCGCTGTCCCCAATATCCACCCATCTGAAGTATTCGAATGCGCTCCTCATCAAGCTCGCCAGCCTCACCGGTGAACAGCGGGGTCTCTTTTCGCCAGCGGTATAGGGCTGAACGAAGCGTTTGAGCCTCATCCTCATCCGTCCCTTCCCACGCTTCAAAGGCCGGGCCATCTAAACGGGCGGTCCCCAACAACTCAGTGAGTTGAGGAGATGACCAAGGCAGCCCCCCAAAGGTCAGGCCTTTCGCATTGTTCATGGCCGTGATTTGGCCCATCGCACCCTCTGCAAACACAACTTTGTCTTCGATGGCACCCTTTGGGCTAGACCAAACATCCAACAAGCTCCGACCACGACTAATGGCCGGCAATGTGGCCCCAAATAGCTCTAACAGGGTGGGCATTAGGTCAATTAGGCCCACGGTTTGGTCCACGGTCCGACCCACCGTGCCGCCAGGCGGGCGCACCAACAATGGCACAGAAAGAAGTTGAGGGCCCATCCCCATCCGGTGACTGAAGACGCCATTTTCGCCAAGCTCTTCGCCGTGATCACTCAAAACCACCACCCAGGCCCGGTCCAGCCAGCCTTCAGCAGAAAGACCCGACATCAGCAATCCAAACCATGCATCCCCATAGGACACCGCGCCATCATAAAGACCCCGAATATGCTCCTCATCTGCTGCACTAAAGGGGATAGCGCCCAAGGCTCGACCCTCGACAGCCATGTCTTTTATTTTAGAAACCGAACGCGGGCGGAAGCCTGAAATATCGAACACCTGGTCGAACTGTCTTCGGTTGTAGAGCAGTCCGTCCATGATTCTGGTGGTGGCCGAGCGCCCGAGCGCTGCGCGCTCTCCAGGGCCCCGATGCTTCTTGTCGGCAACCGAAAACCCAAACGGTGTGGGCTTGAGGTAGCGATCATGGGCGTCATAGCCATGAACATATAAAAACATCGCTTGGTCTTTGGGTTGTTCAGCCAACCACCCCAAGGCCGCGGGTGCGGTATGAAACAAAGATCCCCAGTCTTTAACGACCGTATAGCGCCCAAAGCCCCGGTCGAGACCGAAGGCCTCGCTCATATGCCCGCCAGAGACAAAGGCTGCAGTATTAACCCCATACATACTGAGCACTTCGGGCAGAACAGGGGTGTCTTTGGGGGCCACGAAGCGGTAGTCCATCGGACCCAGCTCACTCACATATCGGCTGCTAAACATGACCGCATGGCTAAACAGAGTCTCTGTGGCCTGGGCAAAAGCTTGGGTAAACACCACACTCTGAGTGGCGAAATGATCCAAGTTCGGTGTGCGTCCACTGCCGCCATAAGGCCCAAGCCGATCCGCGCGCAAGGTGTCCATACACACCACGATCACTGCAGGCGGGGGGGGCGTTGTGGGTTGTACAACACACCCGCAAAGCCAAGCGGCCACACCCAAACACAGACGATTAAATAAGCTTCTCACCACAGCGCCCTATTCACGTGAAACCACCCTATTCGTACAAGGTGAACTCAACGCCATCGCAAATATTGTCATCGCCACAATGTATGGGGTTGCCCTCATCGGGTGGAACCCGCCTAACAGCAGAAGCGCCGTCACCGCTAAATTCTGGCACCGCAAAAAAGAACAGGCCGGACAGCACGCCTCGGGTTGAGGCCACCACCTCAAAAGACACAAAGGCCTCTCCATCACTAAATAAGGATAGTGGGATATCGTAGCTCACAAACGGTTCGTGTTTTTCAGCGTCGGGCATCATGCCGTAGCCAATGGTCCAGATCTCCCAGCCTTCGAGGCGTAAACGCACGGGCACCGGTGTGCCGGGCCCAAGAATCACCGTAGACGCCCAGGTTATACTCGTCCCCCCCGAGGGCTCAAAAACAGTGTCAGCACCTTCGCCCACAATATAAATAATCTCCGTTTCGGTTTCGGTTTCGGTCTCGGTCTCGGCTTCATTGCCTTCTTCTTCGTCGCCGTCGACCGTCCGGACACACTGATCACCGGTATTTTCATACCCGCTGTCACAAACCCCAACGGTCTTGGTGCACCCGATAAAAACACCAAAAACAAATGCGACTAAACCGTTCATGTGAACCCATGTTAATATGCTATGAACCACTATAGCTTACAGCACTGATGGGCTGAGGGAGAAGTTTCAATGTTAGGACGCCTCATCATCTTCGGCACTACAATTTTATTTAGCGCTGGCTGCCGGACCGAAGTCACCGCACTCAAACATGTCGACGAAGTGCAAGACCTGGCCGAGACCCCCGAGACCCCCGAGACCCCAACAGAGCCCCCGCCATCTGAAACCCGAACAATCGAGTATTTTGTTCGTAATCTCAATCCAGCTAAGGTCTACGATGGCAATATTTTGTTTGTGGACACCACCGGGTTTTCTGCCCAGCGCTTGGTCGAGATAGACAGAAACGGCGGGATGGTTTGGAGCTACACCGTACCCCCTGAGCTTGTTTCTGGGTCCGTTGTTCTCGACGTTGAGCGTGCCGAGAATGGCGACACCATGTTTAGTGTTGATGGCGGCGGGGTTCACATCGTCGACAAAGACGGCGTGCTCATCTTTAGCAAAAGCGTCACCAACGTCTCTCACGATGGCGACATGCTGGAAAACCGAAACCTGCTCTTGGTCAACGGCTGGGCCGCTGTTGGTGCAAACCATGTGACCGAACTCAGCCGCGAGCACGACGAACCCATCTGGGCCTACGACGCTGCAGCCTACAACGTCCCCGAACACCGAGATGTCTTTGATGAAGGCTGGCTTCATGTCTCTGGTGCCCAACGACAAGCCGACGGCTCGACTTTGATGTCCTTACGAAACCTCAATCGGGTCATCATGGTCAACGCCGCAGGAGAAACCCTGTGGGAAGTGGTCTCCGAAGGCACCATGGCCGATCACCCCGACGGTGCAAAAATTCTGGGAGACCACCCTCACGACCCGGCCATGGTCGATGAAAACCACGTGATCTTCCCGCTGCACCACCCCGATGTGATCTACGAGGTCAATATACACAGCAAAGAAGTCGTGTGGTCCTATAGGCCCGGCCGAGACATCCCAGGCGCCAAAGGTGCTCGCGACGCAGACCGTCTACCGAATGGCAACACCTTCATCGCACTCAACAACCACTTGGTCGAGGTCACCCCAGAAAAGGAGGTGGTTTGGACCTTGTACAGCCGCAGCATTTACGACCCAGATGGCTCAGAGGCTGAGATTGAGGGCGCCGAGGATGTGCCCGCCAACGAGCTGATGAAGACTTTTTACAAGGCACAAATCATCGGTGCCGATGGCACCCTGGTTGGAGGATAAAATGCAATATTTCTCTACACTCATGCTCAGTTTAGGCCTTGGCCTTGGCTGCCAAGATGCTGCCGAGGATTGTAAAGAAGGTACCCACCGGGTGGGCCATGTCTGCATGGAGGACACCGTCTCTGACCCTGTGCTCGACGAAAACCTTGAGCCCGCAGACACCATTCCCTTGGAATATTTTTCTATCAATGGCCAGCTCGTGGACTTCGAGACGAAAGAGGCCTTGGGCAAGGGCCTTTGCGTAGACGCCATCAACGCCAAACGTCTCAAAAAGACCGGGGCTTTGTCTTCACTCGCCTCGACCACCACAAAGCCCGATGGCAGCTTTCGCCTTTTCGACCTTGAGGTCACCACCCAGGGCGTGTTGTTGGGGGTCCGTGAGTGCAACAAAAAAGTGCCGGCCCTGTACCCGACAGTGCTGAAAATCCGTCCATCCAAGTTGGATGAGATGACAGACTCCCGCTTTCTTAATGGTGTCGTGATCCCTGTGTTGACCACAAGCTATGTCAACCAAATGGCCCAAAGCTTAAGCCAGGCGGATGCTGTCTTTGCCCTAAAAACCAATGGGTTTTTAGCGGGCTATATCGTCAACAGCGAAGGTGCCCCCGCCGGCCGTTCGACCATCGATTGTGGCGGATGTGATGTATTTTATGTCGACGAAAACCCTGAAGATGGCTTGTTTACAGAGGTTCTAGAGGAAGGCATCGCCCTGAACAACTTCGCGATCGCCCCCGCGGGTTCCATCTTCCTCATCCCAGACCCTCCAGATGGGGAGATCGATGTAATCAAAGGCGAGGCCAAGTTTGACCGTGCAGCCCACTCCACCTTCAAAGCTTGGGCAACAACCCACATCTATAAATCCCATGGGTCAGGCCTCGATCTCACCGATGATGAGCCACCCCCAGCCACCTACATTGACTAAAATACAGCCAAAATAATAGGCCATGCCCAAGATATTAAACGGACGGACCCTGCTCGGTGTTTTGCTGGCCGTGGTAGCAGCAGCCTTGGTGTTCTCCCCATCGGGGCCAACACCCACATCGAAGGTGGATGACTTCCGGCTGCTCGACCACAACGGACGTTCTCATTGGCTCGGCGAACACATCGACGAAGATCGGATCATCTTTGTCGCCATCAACCATCAATGTGGCACGCAAGACGCCCTACAGGCCATGGCCAAACTCCAGAGCGACTTCCCCCAGGCTCCCGCCTTCTACATCGCGGCCAACCCCACACAAGAACGAGAGGCGTTTAAGACCATTATTGGTGGCTCGAACAACAAAGCCCCCGTGTTGATGGACACCAGCCTTACGATCTCACGGTCTTTGGGGCTCGAGTCGGCCGCATCGGCAACATCGGTTCGCCCACGCGACGGTCTATTGACACCGCTTTTGAAGGGCCTTGATGATTGCCAGAACCCTCAACCCAATGGTTCTGAGCTCGACTACGAGCGAGACATTCTGCCCATCATTGACGACCATTGTTTGGCCTGTCACACCGAAAATCGATGGGTAAAAATATTCAAAAACTACCGCGCTGTTCGGGGCTGGTCTCAAATGATTCGCCAGACCTTGCGCACCCAGCGCATGCCACCAGGCGGCTACGACCCTCATGTCGGCGCTGTGGAAGGCGGCTACACCGTAAAAGAGATGGACATGCTTCTGCAGTGGATTGAGGCTGGTCTTCCTCGATCTGGCGATAACGACCCACTACCCCAGATGAATGTTGACCGTATCGCTGTGCAAAACAACCCCGAAGACTGGGGTGAACCTTCGGTGGTCTGGTCCATGACCACACCCGATATCATTCCGGCAGAAGGCCCCGATGTATATCAGTATACCCAAATCGCGGGCCCAACACCGCGCGATATCTACGTGAGTAAAATCCGAATGACGGCCAATTTTAAGGTGGCCCACCACATCAACTTAATGGTGCTGGACCGACCCTTTTCGGAACTCACAGAAGAACAAGTCTTCAAAAAAGGACAGGACCAATTCATGCGGGTCCGAAAAATCAACAGCAAAAAAGGGGAGATGTACCACGACCACGAGCACGACCCAACCATCAAGGTCGCACACGAAATCTTTGAAGAGACCATCTTGATGACCGCCAACCGAAACAAAGGCCTGGAGATGGATTTTTTGGTCGGGCCAAACCGAGCCATCATCATTCCAAAAGGGTCCTACCTGCTGCTCGAGTCCCATTATGGCAGCAGTGGAAAAGAAGAGTCGAGCACTTCAAAGGTCTTGGTTTTTGAGCACACAGAGCCAAAGGCAGCCCAGATTGTCGAACGGGGATGCCTTTATCGTGGCGGCTTTAAGATTCCGCCCAATAAACGGCGCTTCACCATGAAGACCGCCGTCGACATCGAAGACGATATTTTGTTGGTGCGAATCGCCCCCCATATGCACGCACGGGGCCGATCGGCAAAATATATCGCACACTTTCCAGACGGTACCACCCGAGTCTTGTTGTCGATTCCCTATTACCAATACAAATACCAGCGCGGATGGGAGCCCAAGCCACATATCTTTCTGCCCAAAGGAACCCGGCTTGAGACCCATGTGACTTATGACAACTCCAAATACAACCCCATCAACCCCGACCCCACTCAGTGGGTATACAACGGCTCCTCTCGGGCTGAAGAGATGCATCTGCCCCGCTTTCACTTCATCCGCCTGAACCAAGAGCCAAAATGACCCGCAGGATGTCTAGCCGAACCCTTGGACCTATTTTTTTGGGTTTGGTGCTGAGTGTGGCTTTAAGTGTGGGATGTACCAACACGGACACGACGGTGGCTGCACCCACAACCGTGGATGACTTTCGGCTGATTGACCACAATGGGCGCTCTCAATGGCTTGGGGCGCTCATCGATGAAGCGGAAGTGTTTTATGTGGCCATCGACCTCGAATGCGGGACAGACCAAGCCTTGGCCTTGATGCAGAGCATTCGGACGGCGCACCCCAAGGCCAAGGTCTATTACATCGCCGCCAACCCGAAACAGGAACGTAAAGCCTACAAGACCCTTATCAAAGCCTCCGAAAAACGGGCGCCTGTGTTGATGGACACCAGCCTCACAATCTCCGCATCTTTGGGTCTTAAAACCGTCGCCTCAGCCGTAAAGGTCCGTCCCCAAGATGGCCATATCACACCCTTCAAGCAGGGCTTAAGCGAATGCCCGGTACGCAAGGTCGAACCATCGGCCGTCGACTTCAAGGCCGACATCTTGCCCATCATCGATAAACACTGTTTGTCCTGCCACACCACCAGTCGGTGGGTCAAAATTTTCAAGGATTACCCGACCGTCAGGGGCTGGTCGCAGATGATTCGCCAGACCCTTCGAACACAACGCATGCCGCCTGGGGGTATCGACCCGCATTTTAGGCCTTACGTGGGTGTGGCTAAGGCCGAAGATATGGACGCTTTGCTACAGTGGGTCGAGATGGGGATGCCAAAATCTGGCCATCCAGACCCGTTCCCCAAAATGAATCACGACAAGATTGTGGCGTTGAACAACCCTAAAGGCTGGGGCAAGCCAGACATCGTTTGGGAGATGCCCGAAGCACATATCGTTCCAGCCTCTGGTCCCGACATCTACAAATACATTCAAATTGCTGGACCCACCAAGCGCGACATCCACCTCAACCGAATTCGATTTAACGCTGATTTTCGGGTCACCCACCATATGAACCTTATGGTTCTCGACCGGCCCCTCAAAGCCCTCAGTGATGACCAAGTCTTTTCAAAGGGCAACGACCAGCAGATGCGAGTGCGGAAGATCACCGCCACCAAGGGGGAGATGTACCACGATCACCCAACCGAACCCTCACTCAAAGTGGCTCATAAACTTTTCGAAGAGACGATTTTAATGACCGCGAGCCGCTCTCAAGCCCTCAGTGCCGAGTTGGACTTGGGAGCCCATCGCTCCATGCTCATCCCCAAGGGGTCATACATTTTGCTCGAGGGCCATTACGGTAGCACTGGAAAGGAGGGGAGCAACAAGGCAGTCATCAAGATTTACGAGCATCCGAATCCTTCGGAATCAGAAGTGGTAGAGCGGGGATGTTTGTACCGCGGGGGCTTTAAAATCCCGCCCGGAAAGCCGTCCTTCACCATGAAAACCGCCGTGGATATCGACGAGGACATCCTCTTGGTGCGCTTTGTTCCCCATATGCACGCCCGAGGAAAGGCCGTGACCTATTTTGCCACAGGGCCAAACAAGGAGCGAAAAGTGCTCCTCTCGGTCCCCAATTTTCAGTACAAATATCAACATGAGTGGACGCCAGAGGAGCCGATTTTCATCCCCAAGGGCACACGATTAGAGACCCATATGGTCTACGACAACTCAAAATACAACCCCATCAACCCCGACCCCACTCAGTGGGTATACAATGGCTCCTCTCGGGCAGAAGAGATGCATTTGCCCCGCTTTCAGTTTGTCCGCCTAGACAAGGACAAGGACCAATGACCTTACTCCTCCTCAGCATATTGACCGCGTGCTCAAGCTTGTTTTTGGATGTGCCAGACTTCAAACGTCCAAACACAGCAGGTGAAATCATCAGCCTTCATAAGATGGGCGATGATGCGACCGCCTTGGTCCTCATCTCCCACGGTGTAGATTGCCCAGTCATCCAGCAGTACTCCCCGATCATCAAGGAGATGGCTGCATCCTTCGCGCCCAAGGGCGTGCGCTTTGCATTCGTAAACGCCAACACACAAGACGATGCTCAAGAGGTCGCCGCCGACCTTAAGGAGTATGACGCTGGCATCCCGGTGTTTTTGGACGAAAACCAGAAAATGAGCATGGCGCTCGCGTATAAAACAACCTCAGAGACCATCGTCATCGACCCAAAAACATGGACCATCAAGTATCGCGGGGCCATCGACGACCAAATTCGATACGCGGGCCGTTTAGGGAAGCCACGGCATCATTACTTAAAAGATGCGCTTGGCGATGTGCTTGCCGGTGTCCCGGTAAAAACCCCTAGCAGCCGTGCTTATGGCTGTGCAATCTCGTATCTAGACTGAGCCACAGCAAGGTTTGAGCCTACAGCAGGCCCGTCGAACCAAAGCCAGCCTCTCCACGTTTGGTGGCGTCAAGGTCTTCGACCAGCTCGATCTCCACTTGAGGGGCGGGGGTGATCAGCATTTGAGCGATGCGCATGCCTCGGATGAGCTCTATCGGTTCCGAGCCGAGGTTGATCAGCAAGACCTTTAGCTCTCCGCGGTAATCTGCGTCGATGGTGCCTGGTGCATTCGGCATGCCCAGCCCTTGTCTCAAAGCGAGACCAGACCGTGGCCGAATCTGGCCCTCCCATCCTTGGGGAATGGCCAAACACAAACCCGTGGGAATCGCGTAGCGCTCCATCGGGGCAAGGGTGTATGCGACCGCCGAGCGCAGGTCCATGCCAGCAGACCCAGAGGTGGCATAAGAAGGAAGGTCCAGGCCCACCCCGTGAGGGAGGACCTGGACCTTCAATGGCGGTGGCTGAAACACTGGGTTTACAGCGAAGCCGCTTCGAGTGCTTCTTTACGGCTAAGACGAATCTTGCCGCTCCGGCGATCGATGTCGATCACACGAACCAGAACCTCGTCGCCTTCTGAGACGATATCGGTGGTCTGGTCAACCCGCTCCTTGGCGAGGTGGCTGATGTGCACCAGGCCTTCGGTTCCAGGGAAGATCTCAATGAACGCCCCGAAGTCGACGGTGCGCTTAACCACGCCGAGGTACAACTTACCAATCTCAGCCTCTTGGGTAAGCTCGCGGAGCATGCCCAAGGCCTTGTTGGTGGCGTCCATATCGGAGCTTGCGACCAACACAGTACCGTCGTCTTCGACGGTGATGCGCACGCCACACTCTTCTTGCATGCCACGAATGGTCCGACCACCAGGGCCGATGATGTCGCGGATTTTGTCCTGCTTAATCTTCAGCTTGGTGATGCGAGGCGCGTGTGGTGCGATGTCGTCACGGTGTGTCGAGATGGCCTTCGCCATTTCGTTGAGGATGTGAATCCGACCGTCGCGGGCTTGTGCGAGGGCTTTGGCCATGATCTCACGGCTGATGGAGTCAATCTTGGTATCCATCTGGAAAGCAGTGATGCCTTCGTGGGTACCGGTGACCTTGAAGTCCATATCGCCGAGGTGATCTTCATCACCAAGAATGTCAGAGAGGACAGCGAAGTCGTCGCCTTCTTTGATCAGACCCATTGCGATACCAGCGACGGGAGCCTTGAGGGGCACACCGGCGTCGAGCAACGCCAAGGTTGCACCACAAACACTGGCCATCGAGCTGGAGCCGTTCGACTCGAGCACATCTGAACAGCAGCGGAGCACGTATGGGAAGTCCTCTTGGCTTGGCAGCACTGGAATGATGCTTCGGTGAGCAAGCACACCGTGACCGATCTCCCGACGCTTTGGACCGCGAAGCATACGGGCCTCACCGGTACAGAAAGGTGGGAAGTTGTAGGTCAGCATCCAGCGACGGAACTGCTCTTGGGTACCGGCGTAGTCGATACGTTGGGAGTCCATTTCCATGCCGAGGGCTGCGGTAACGAAAGTTTGAGTCTCGCCACGGGTGAACAGGGCTGAGCCGTGAGCATTTTCGGATTGACCGACGCGGCAATCGATGAAACGAATCTCATCGGTGGCACGACCATCAATGCGTGTGCGGCTTGTGAGCACAGTCTTGCGCATGACCTTGCCGATCATCTTGTCCCAAGCACCCTTGGCGTCATTGGTTTTGGTGGAGACAACATCAGCGTCGTCTTCGCCAGCAACAAGCTTCTCGATAACGGCGTTTCGGGCCGCCTTGAGCGCAATCTTACGATCGTGCTTACCCGTGATGGCCATGGCCTCGGTGAGGCTAGCAAGACCGTTATCGTTCATAAACGAAACGATATCAGCGTCGATTTCATTTGCTGGAGCAATCTCAACCTTCTCAACACCAGCGAGGGCACGAAGCTCCTCAATGGCGCCGATGATCTTCTTGATCTCAGCGTGAGCGAAGTCCATCGCGTCCATCATGGCGTCTTCGGACATTTCCTTGGCGCCACCTTCAACCATGCAGACTGCGTCAACAGTACCGGCCACAACAAGTGTGAGCTCAGCGTTTTCCATTTGGGCGCGGCTGGGGTGAGAGACGAGCTCGCCATCGATTGACGCGACCCGAACACCAGCGATTGGGCGCTGAAGCGGAGCGTTTGAGATGTGAAGCGCGGCTGAGGCACCACACATGGCGAGGGTGTCGGTGTCGGTGGCTTCGTCATAGGACAAAACGGTACCGATCACTTGGGTCTCGTTGCGGTAGTGCTTTGGAAACTGAGGACGAATCGGGCGATCGATCATCCGAGAGACCAAAGTCTCACGCTCGTTCGAGCGGCCTTCGCGCTTGAAGTAGTTGCCTGGGATGGTTCCGTAGGCGCCGTTGCGATCTTGGTAGTCCACAGTCAGTGGCAAGAAGTCGAAGCGGGCTGGGCCACCGGTAACGGCAGTCACGAGTACGGATGAGTCGCCAACGCGAACGACGACTGCGCCGTCTGCTTGCTTGGCCATCACGCCGGTCTCTAAGGTCATGGTTTTTCCGCCGATTTCGACAGATACTGATTTAAGTTCCATTTGGTTCTCCAATGGATGCACGGATGGTATTTGTAGCCGTCCATATGGCTACATCACCCGCACGTGTGTTGGGGGTTGCGCGTCTAAAAACAACGCGCACCACTGATCAAGGACAATCTCCGGGTGCTCAGTTGGGCTCCGTAGACCTGCGTGGGATGAATAACGCTGTATTCATCCCACGAAGACCTGCGGCGTCCCAACATAAAGGACTTCAAAAATGGATCGTGGCTAAGTTTATAAAGAACAAAAAAACGGGCGACCAGTATAAGTCACCCGTTTGGTATTAACGACGGAGGCCAAGGCTCTTGATGAGCGCTTTATAGCGTTCCTCGTTGGTGATGCGAAGGTACTTGAGCAAGCGACGACGACGGCCGACCAACTTGAGAAGACCACGCCGAGAATGGTGATCCTTCTTGTGGGTCTTGAAGTGGCCCGTCAGGTAAGTGATGCGCTCTGTGAGGAGTGCCACCTGAACATCTGGAGAACCCGTGTCACCCTCGTGGATGGCGTGGGTTGTCATGATCTCTTGCTTGCGTTCTGCGGTCATTGCCATTTTAGTGTCTCCTTATTTCGTCTCAGCAGGTGGCTTCGGATGGCGTACCAAAGGTTGCCGCTCAAGACGTTGACAGCCGCATATGTCCCGTTCAGCCTGCCCCGTCAAGAGCGCGACACTATATCGCCATGCCATAAATACCGTACAAGAGCATTTTGGGACTGATCGTCTGCAAATCTAAAAACTGCTTTTTAAGCTGACGAGGTCGCATATAAAAGCGTCGAAGCGCCCACGATTGCATATAAACCAAGGTTGCAGGGTCATAACCGTGAGGATGGTAAATCAGGCGATCGGGGTCGGGATTGAAGGTCGTGTAGTTTTCCCAATCGTCACGAAACAGATCCTTCTGCCAGCGGTCCTCAAAAAGCTTCGATCCTGGAAAGGGCACCGTGATCGCAAATTTGGCGAAGTCTAAGTCCAGTTCGACCGCAAACTCAACTGTCTCGCGGGTCATTTGCGGGGTCTCACCGGGCATGCCGATCATGAATAGGCCAACGGTTTGAAGCCCAGCTTTGTGGGCATTGTCGACGCCCACACGCACCTTATCGGTGGTGATGTTCTTGTTTACATTGCCAAGCAACATGTCCACGCCAGACTCGATGCCCATCAACACTCGACGGCAACCGCCATCGTACATCATTTGGGTGGTCTCTAAATCCAAGCGGTCTGCGCGAGTTTCAGAGAGCCATTGGCACTTTTTATCCAAACCTCGGGCCACCAACTCCGTACAAAAAGGCTCCAAATCTTTCTTTACCAAAGGAAAAATCGGGTCGATAAATCCAATCTGCTTCACGCCAAAACGATCCACCAAATACTCGTATTCATCGACTATTTTGATGGGGTCTCGGCGGCGGTACACCTTTCCGCCAGTATGAATAAGCGAGCAATAATCACAGCGATATGGGCACCCGCGAGAGCCCGAAATGGTGAGGACTGGCTTGGCAAAATCCGCAAAAGGCAACAGACCATATTTATGGTACGGAAACAGGTGCCAGGCCGGGTAGGCGAGGCCGTCCAGGTCTTGATTAATGGTTCTGGCCTTGTTGGTGACCGCTTTACCGTCGGCCATCCAGCTCAGGCCATCAATAGCAGAGAAGTCTGCATCCTTGGCATTGAGGGCATCCACCAACTCGCAGATGGTGATCTCTCCATCGCCGTGAACGGCAAAATCTGCATCATGGGAGCGAACGATATCGGAGCCAAAAACGTCGGCATGAACCCCGCCCCAAACGATTTTCACACCCGGCAACCGGCCTCGAAGCTGCTGGCTTAACGACGAGCACACCGGGGCCGAAGGGGTAAGCACCGTCATGCCGATGAGATCGGGCCTAAAGCGCGCCGCCCTGTTGACGACCTCATCGAGATCGAAGCCCTCAGCGAACATATCGATCACACGAACATGACACCCATGTTGCTCCAAGGCGGCCGCAATATAGGCCAAACCAATACACGGCATGGGCTCGAGCAACTTGGCAAAACGCCCCAGCTTTTTCAGATTCATGGCTGGATTGATCAGCAGTATACGCACAGTATTCCCCGGTACACGCCTACCCTATCTGCTTTTGAGGCCTTCGCCTCGATGCAATTCATGGCATGGGCTTTTTGAGCGCATCCCAACCGGGCAGAAACTTGGGCAAGTTTTTATCCATATACAGATTGAACCACAGGCCCCTCTTACCTTTAAAGCCCCAGCCAGGATTGAACTGAAGCGCGTGTTGGTTGTGGGTTTTCGCGACCTCACGCCAGTCCCAATCGGGGCTCATCCCCAAACGCTCAGCATTGACTGACACGATGCGCCCAACCGGAATCATCGCCTCAGCCTTTTTGGCCAACACTGAGTCGATGTCGACCGCCTGTGTGTGGGTGGTACCCGATAAATCAAAGGTGGGGCGCTTTAGAAGATAAGGCAAAATACCGGCAGTTTGAGTGACCACAAGGTGCTCATCGCTAAACCGCCAACGCAAAAAACGGGCCATATGCCGGGCTTGCTTGAAGGTAGACATGCGCCCATGAGTGATGTTTTGACGGGCCATAAACCCAGGAACAGTGTCGATAAACGCAAGCGATAAGGCCACAAAAACAGCGAATACAGCGGGTTTTTTGGCGCCGTTTATGGCCAAGGCCAAAGCCAAACCACCCATGGCCAAAACAGGAACGAGGGCTGAACCAAAGTCGAAGGCCCTCCCCTCGCCAAAGACGGCAGCGACGACCCAGGTCAAGAGGGCAAAAGCGATGGGCCACAACTGAGCGCGCTTGGTTTTCATCTCCAAAGACTGTGCACGGACCGCAAATAGCGAGAAGAGCAAAGCCAAAAATCCCAAGCCAACAAATCCGCTCACCCCTTGAAACAGTGAGGCAAAATTATCAAGTTTAAAGCTGGATAATTTGTCGGCAAATCCATGCGGTAAAACCACGCCGAAAATAAGCCAGCGGGCACCAGTAAGCACCGCCAAAGCACCCCAAACAAAGGCCAGCCACTTGCGCCAACACGCCAAGCCAAGGCCAATCGCGAACAAAGTGGGCACACACCCGCTCAAGGTCAACAAGGCGAGCAAAACCCCTGAGCGTGTGGTGGGGACCCCTCGGTCAAAGTCTGCCAACACCGACAACAATGCACCCAAGGCCAGCAAGGCCACAAACAGCCCATCGGTACCGGATGCCGCAGCGAGGGCCAAGGGTGAAGACAGTACAAAGAGCGCCGGCACCACCAAGGCCTCAAGCCGAGACACCCGAACAACGACCCCAAAAGTGACCAGCGATGAGAGCAGGCCAAACACCATAGGGCCCAAAAACGCCTGCACCCGAAATTCATGAACACCCAGCCAACCGGCTGCAGACAACAATGCGGTCCACAGGGGGTTGTCAAAACCCTCGACCGCCACGGTGCTTCCGACAAGGGCCAAAGTGCCATGCTCGCTCAAGCGCCGCGCATAGCGAAAAGAGACAAAGGCACCGTCTAACCAGGCCGGATCCGTCATCGCACCATGGGCACAGGCCAACACGCCGGCCAACACAACCCCAAGCCACGCCCGCCGAGGGCGCCGCTCCATTAAGCTCATGATGCGCCCATCACCAAATCCGCGAGGCTGAGGCCGTCAAGCACCTGCTCCATCGCCACATAGGACTCTTTTCCATCCAAAATACAAGCGCTCGCAGCCAACTGGTCGGCCTTAAAGAGGCCCCCGCTTGGCTCGAGTTCGACCGGTGTGCCGTCGACAAAAATAGCACCATCATCGGCCCGAACCATTCCCTCCTCGAACTCCAAAACCATCTCGAAGTGCCGCTTGGTGCCGGCCTCCATTCTGCAATCAAGGTGCACAACCACACCGGTCTGATACTGAAGCTGAACCGCAAGATTAGCGGGCGTACAGCGCTCTACTTCGACGTCTTCAGGCACACCGACCGCGTCGATGACACGTTGAAAACGCGCGATATTGCCGTGGGCAGGACTCATCACATCTTGCCGCGCGCCCCCAAAAAAGCGCACCGATCCACCGAGCAAAGTCTTATTTTTGGCGTACTCTTGGATCCACCGCGCGGCGGGGGTGAGCAACTCTATGTGTTCCACATGCAACACCCTGTCTCGGGCCACCGCGAGGGCGTAAAGACTCGATGCCTCTCCCGCACTGGAGGCGATCGGAAACTCGACCACCACATGGCGAAAAGCCGATAGCGCCGTGTGAACTTGGCTCGCGTGAAAGCCACCTGGCGAGCAAATCGCCACGGCGTCCACATGCTGAAGCATCTCATCAAAAGAGCTAAAAGCACGAACATCATTGTCTTGCAGCGCGCCTCGCCAACCGCCAACCAGATCAGCCCGAGGATCTGCACGCAGGGCGGCCACCCGTGCCTTTCCCGCACGGCCCAAGCCCAAAACACCCCAACGGATCTTCATGATGAGTCCTCCTCGATGGCGAGAGATTAACATGGACCAAAAAATGGGGGTTTTATGCTCCAAAACTTGGAGAAATATTATGCGAATCCACATCATTGGCGGCGGCATCATGGGGCTATGTACCGCCCTCGCCCTGAACGAAAAAGGCCACAGA